>DATGJV010000869.1:0-2896 GCA_035295005.1 Ktedonobacteraceae bacterium
ACTCGATAACCAACAAGCATCATTAGAATTCGCGAAGACCGGGCGCACGCGCCGCTTCACGGAGCATGTTGTGCTGTCCGCAATGCGGACGTGGTTGTTGCAGGATTATGTATTGCCATATTGCCGCACGTTGGCGGCTTCGCGCATTTACCGGCGTTGCTACTGGATTGACGCCTGGGGCGGAGATACGCGCACATTTGTCGCTGGAACAGAAAATGGGGCGCAACCGCAACCGGCGAAAGGGCGCAAGAAGGAGATTGCTGCGGCATTACCGGCGGTATTGCAACCGGTCGTCGCACTTTCTGCGGAACTGGCACAGGAGCAGCGACCAATTGCGCTCAATGGCATTATGCTCGTGCCTGTCAGTGGTATGCATAGTCGGCGCAAAACGGCTGCGAACAATACAGACACTGTTTTGACGGTGCCAAAGGAAAGTGGCCTGATGCGCGGCGACTGGCTGGAAGCAGCCCCTGTCTTGCTCAAGACAATTGAATCCTCACCCGCTATTTTCCTGCTCAACCCCTTCGGCACAACGCTCTTTACGCACGACGCTCTTACTTCGCTTTACCAGCGTACAACGGCACCAACAGAGGTGTGTTTGCTCATTCCGCATAAATCGGCAGAACTGCGTTTGTTGGCCGCGGCTCGTACAGCGGAGGGGGCGGCACATCTCACATTATTGCTGCGCAGCGACCGCTGGAAGGGGTTGTTGTCTCAGCATGAAGAGAATAAGGGGAATGGAGCAAAAGAGGGTAAGGAAACAACTCCATTTATAGATAGCTTCATCGAATTGTATGTTGCCGCCATGCAGCGGCATTTTTTGACGGTACAACGGCTCGTGTTTCCTGTCGTAGCAGGTCCGGCTTCTATCGAAACCGTGCCATATTCGTTGCTCTTCGCAACACGTAGTAAGGAGAGCCTGTTGCGTATGAACGATGCCGTGTGCCTGTACCGACGGCGCATTATGGAGGAACGTTACAAAGGGACATTGAACGAAACATGGTTTGTGCAGCAACATCAGGAGCGTTTAGCGGAAGAGCAGCAAGAATTGTACCAGCACGTATTGCAACAGGGGCGGAGCCAACGCACCCGGCGCTGGCCCGACCTGCGGCAACAGTTACTCCTGGCACAATTTGGTTCCTATCCAGTTCGCGAGTACGATGCTACAATCAGCAAACTTATAGCGGATGGAATGGTACGTTGTGAATGGAAACGTCCGCTATCCGGCGAAGCAGAAATGCGCGTGCCAGAGAACGAAGATATGCTCTTGTGGCGTTAGCTGCCGATTACAGGAAAAAAGGCATTTCAAGGGGGATACGCGAGCATGGGGACGCCCGTCGTAATTGAAATGCCTATAGTTAAGTATAAGCTACTTTTCGTAAAAAGAATAGGAAATTGTAGGAATAGGAAAAAGGGGAGGTGCAACCAGGGGAAAACGCTGAACATAGAACATCCACCGTGTTGGTAAGACAGGATAGTCAAGGAAATGAGGGGAGGTGTTACTAGGGGGAAACGATGAACATGGGGACGCCCACCGTTTTGGTAACACCTCTCAGAAGAGTAACGATGTGTCTATCAGATTAGTGGCATGTTTTGACACGAATTTGGCAATGTTGAAAAAATTTGGGACAAAATGGCAAAAAGTGTGAAACAAATTGGCCTGTACAACGTTGTAGAGGAAAGATTATAATTATTGAAATTGAAAAAAGAGAAAAATTTACCAGTATGCCTCATCAATGTTGATGAGAGGAAGAGAGAAATGAACAATGGTACGAAAGAATAGACCACACAACCAGAATCATACCCCCGATGACCATGTAGGGGCCCGATTTATCGCGCCCTCGTCCCCAACCTCGCCCTCGTCCCCCGGTACGAAAGCTTTCATGTCTCCCGAAAACGAAACTGTATTCAACGATGGCATCGAAATCGAGGAAACGTTGGATGTACACCCAACGACGCATACGGCCGCTACAACAGCTTTTGAAGATGAAGACGGGCATCACGAGGCGGGTAAACGCGATGTTGACCTGTATATCCGCACCTATAATACGCTGTTGCGCAGTTCGGGCGAGATTAGCCTGAAGGCGCTGGTGCAGGCACACTATAATATTGACTCCAGTTTGCACCCGGAGGCTCGCTCACCATATCCTGATATGTCGGCGTTCATTTATAGCGTCTTGCGGCTGCCGGCCTCGATTATATACTGCAACCTGGTATTGTTAGGGCAATCGGAAGAGGTCTTTCTGCAACAGGGATTCGAGGTGGATGGCTGGCAGGCAGTGACGGCTTCTGCTCGCAGACGCAAATGGTTCTATGATGGCAAAGAGACACTCGCTGTCTATGTCGCCAGCGTTAGCGATACAGATGATATTGTGCCGATTCTGGTCGCGTTCCAGATTGAATGGAATAAGATGTATTACTTGCTCAATGCTGACGCGACAACGATGAAGTTGCTGGAGACGCGCATGGATCCCACCTCGCCAATCTTCACCGAGATTACGAAGGTATTGCGCGAACGGCTGCATATTAAGCCGGATGACTGGCGACGGCTGGAACTGATCTGGGGCGATCATCTGTGGGAGAATCTGCTGATGATCGGGCGAGGACGCAAAAGTTTTCTGTTGCGCATGCTTGGTGGTTCACATGTTGGCTATGTACGGGCGACGCGCCAGTGGTGGACACCGGTGGAGCAATTGCTGACTAAGTTAGGTTTGCAGGAGCGTCCCGTGTACTTTGTGTCGAGCAATACGCACAGCCTGGTGAACCTGATGTCGGGCAGTATGTTGAGGCGGCAAGATGAACTGACGGATTTTGCGTTGAGCGGGCAGGACCCGTATCTCGCGGATGAGTGCCGCAAGTTGCAGGAGGGAATCGTGCCGGGAAACTGGCAAAACTT
>DATGJV010000870.1:0-3114 GCA_035295005.1 Ktedonobacteraceae bacterium
AGTCGTTGATGCACCTGCCTTCCGCGTCAAAGACCCAGTGATTGATGTCCGCAACCGGGTTGTATGTATCGAATACTTCCAGCTGCCGTGGCGAGATAACTCCGCTCCTTATTAAATCTGTATCTTTATGGGTAGTAAATAGACTGGTGACAACAACAGTAGAGAGATTCATCAAATCATGGGCTTCTTTGATGGTCGGAAGTTGCAGTATGTTGTGTAATTGTTCTTGATCTGGCAAAAAAGCCGGGCAAGGAAACCACATATGACTGGCACCATAGGCCTCGGCAAGGTCAAACGCAATCAAATTGGCATCCCCGTAGCTGGTGCGCGGTTGAACAAACCCAATAGTTGCCACAACCTGCAGTTGAGGGAGAAGTCCACTTGGATTGAGATGTCGCATGAGACCGCGCATAAACTGTTTGCCGCCCGATACCGCCAGGATATCATTATCGGTCAGCAGTTGATCGAGGTATTCTGCCGCGGCGGTGCTGATATCTGTTACCACATCATCCAGCGTTTCCTCGGAAGAAGGCGCGTTGATATTACGCCCCGCTACCAGCACCAGGTCTTCCAGGCCAAGCTGCACCCGCACATCGCGTGAAAGATTGCGCAGGTAGCCGGTACGCAGGTCAGGCATAACAGAAATACGGACAATGCCCCGCTCCCTGGCCTTCTGCAAAGCTTTGCCAACGGTTTGCCGGGAACAATTTTCTATTTCGGCAACGGCTTCCTGCGAGTTGCCATCTTCATAGTAAAGATAAGCAATCTTGCGCAAAAAGCGTTCATCCGCCAGAAGCCTCGCTTCCGTAGTGTTTCCCTGAAGGATTTCTGGCATAAAGCCTCCCCTCTCGTTACGTTCGCTGGACGTGCCCGGTGCAAATCCTGGAAAAACAACCTGCACGATACATCCGAAAAACGCGCCGTCTCCCAATTATCATGGCAAAAACAACTATCCTGTTGTAGTATACACGATGCCTTGCATACTGTCCATAGTTCCTGCTATTAGAGCGTGATAGGAAATAGTACAAAAATAAAACAAGTATCGTAAATTTGACATATTTATAACAAATGCTACAATTTAGGGAAAAACCTCCTGAATGTCTTGACTTTAACAAATGTTTTGCTATACTTGTAGTAGTGACTGAATGTATCGCATGGTAGCGGAAAAACACAGGCAGATATCAGTTCTGCTTGAAACATGACGGGCTATTTCGCGTTTCATTATCACATTCTGCATAAATGGAGGACTCGTATGCACAGCCGAATCTTGTTCAAGGTAGAGAAGAAGCGTGTGCTTGTTCCTGTTGGAGAACCCTGCCCTTTTGGTTGCCGCTATTGCTATGCGCGAGGTGGCGAAGTCGGCCTTGCACGGGTTGATATGGAAGACGTTCTCTCTCGTTTCCGCAAATTTGCCCTGGACGCCTCTTTCGAGACGATTCAATTCGGCTATGACGGTGATCCGTTTGCGCGTCCTGAGCGTGGAATCGCGATGTTGCGCCAGTTAGCCCTGGTGGGCAAACACATGAATTTTAGCACAAAGGCGTTGATCGAAGGTTCAACTCTTGCTGCGCTTCAGGATATTCGTCGCTATATGGATGAGCATCATACTGTCCTCAGCGCCCTTGTGTCCCTCAGTTGCTGGGATTCTGCAACTGTCGTAGAGCCGCATACCCCGACACCCGCCGAACGCATGCGCACCGTTGCTAATCTTACAAGCATCGGCATTCCCGCATTCATCACTTTACGCCCGATATTGCCCCATATTTCCGATACAGAGTACGAGCGTGTTGTGATAGAAGGGGTGCGAGCCGGGAGCGAAGGCTTCGTTGTTGGGCCGCTTTACTCCGACAGGCGCGGGCAATTCGTGCGTTTCATTCCACCGGAGACTCTTGCCAGCGTTTCCAGCCAGACAACCACTGTCTCCTGGTCTCCTCATGCGCCCACCTGGACACGCTACGAAGATACGAATCGTCTCCAGGGGCTGATCTCCATGATTGAGCGATGCGGAGGACGCGCTTTCGAGTCTTCCGCGGATGTGATGACGATGGTACAACAAAGGGCAGTGGTGAAATGATAGAAGTCGAATTGAAATTTAAGCTTCCTGCTGATTCCCTTCCTGCCCTGGAAGAGTACCTGGCAACCATAGGCACTGCGCGTCACCTGCAAAACGCAGACACGTACTACGACACGTCCACGTTTGACCTGCTCCGTCAGGCCGTATTCGTGCGTGTGAGAAATCAACAGCGCCTGGAATTCAAGTTCAATGCACAGGCCGCACCCGCACATATCCACTGTACAGAGCGCGTTTTTTCTCTGACACCGGAACCGCGACAGGCAGAAGAGATGAACCATCTGTTCTCCGGCTTTCTGCCTCACTGGCAAGGGGAAAACACGGTCCACACAGCCCTTCACCAGAATGGCTTGATCGAACTGGCGCATATTGAGAACCGGAGAGCCGAGTACACCTGCGGGAATCTGACCCTGTGTCTTGATCAGGTAGACAGCCTGGGGATTTTTCTTGAGATAGAAACACTGTGCGAAGAGGGAGGCGAGCTAGCCCTGGCCGTCTCGCGAGTACAGGCATTTGCTGCCGATATAAAAGCGCAGCAAGTACATATTGGCTATGTAGAACTCTGGTTGCAGAAATACCACCCCTATGCCTATCGCAAAGGGAAGTATCAAGAAGAGTATGCGCTGGACATACATCCAGCAAGATAAAAATAAGGTGATGTGTAGGGACGCTACTGATTGCGTCCACCTGTGTTGCGCCAGAAGCGACACAAAGGAGTGCATATGTACGGAGGAGTATCACTTTTCTTGCGGATACTGAACTTCTCAGCAAGGAAACGCCTGGCGACGGTTCTCGTCATCTTCGCCGTAATCCTGGGCTGCTACGAACTGGCGTTTCCGGCGACGTATTTTGTTTGTCTACTGTTACTCCCTCTCGTATGCGCAGCCTGGCTTTTTGGATGGCGGGGAGGGTTGCTCTGCCTCGCGGGACTGGCGCTGGCACTGGGAATTCGCTACGAACTGACCCTGGGTGACCTGTTCTGGCATACCACCCCTCTCATGCTCTGGATAACAGGAACACTGTTTGGGCTGGTTGTGTGCCTG
>DATGJV010000871.1:0-3052 GCA_035295005.1 Ktedonobacteraceae bacterium
CGGTTCATGCAGATGGCACAAGTAATCAAATAATCATCAAGCAAACCAAACAGGCTGAATTTCCTGTTGGCGCGAATCCAAATGACACGACAGTTGTCTATACGCCCACCAGTAGTAGCGTTGCTGTTACCGTCAAAAATAGTAATGGTAACAATTTTTTTGGCCTCGTTAATGTGAATCTTGACGTAACTGTGCCAGCGGATAGCAATCTAAATCTGAAAACGAATGTGGGCGATGTCGAGGTCAAAGGTGTCAGTGGGCAAATGACATTGAATAGCAATACAGGTTCCATTAGCGCCGAAAATGTCACATTGACCGGTGCATCAACGATGAAAACCAATGTCGGGTCGGTCAATTTTGAAGGGCAAATCACGAATGGCGACAGCTACGTTTTCGAGTCCAATACCGGGTCGGTCAACGTCACCTTACCAGCCAACACGACGTTCCATGTGGATGCGAAAACCGATACTGGCTCGATCAACAGCGATTTTCCGATTGGAGTGCAAAAAAGCACTGTCGGAGCGCAGGTTCACGCGGATGTTGGGAACTCTCCAACAACAACAATAACAACGAGAACGAATACAGGCGATATAGATATAAGGCAAGGGAACTGACACTCCCCATCAATGAGCGCGTATTGCCTGGGGGTGCCAGCAACTTTGTACTCGTAGATCAACATCAGCTTTTACTTTGCCTCTCAATATACTTTTGAATGATTTCACTACTGACCTTGCCTGCTGTGCTATAAAATGTCGAGCGAGTCCACAATGACGGCAAGCGTTTTAGCGCGGGAAACTCTTCTCGCAACAGATGAGCAGACCGTCCTTTGATCAAGCGAGCGATATCCGTTGGAAGCGTGTAGGGATTGCTCCGAATGAACAAATGCACATGATCGGGCTGGATAGCTAGCTCAATCACACTCCATTTGTGTTCTTCTACGACTTCCTGAATTCAGAGGCATTGCTCTGTTGGCTTGTTGCTATGAGCATAATTGCCGACAGTGAGAATCCGCCTCTGTGTAGACTCGCTGGTAATCCTGCTCGATTTATGAGTGGATCTCAGTGTATATACTTTGACACGTATATGCCCTGTGGAGTATGCTAAGAGAATGAAATCTGTGTTCGAAATCATTGCGGAGCCGAACCGCCGTGCGATATTGAGCCTCCTGGTCTCGCCACAACAGTCGGTTGGAGAGATCGAGCGTCAGCTTCGTATGCCATAGCCGACCGTGTCAAAGCACTTGCGAGTGCTGCGCGAGGCTGGTTTCGTGGAATCCACGGCGGACGCACAGCGCCGTCTCTACCGACTGAAACCTGAACCGCTTCAGGAGGTGAATGCCTGGCTGGCTCCGTTCAGCCGGTTCTGGTCCCGCTCACGTAGATGCTCTCGAACGCCACCTCGACCACCTGGATCAATCAACACCAACGTAAAGGAAGTCAAGGAAAGACGACGCGGCCCAAACCGCGAACCTGACAAAGGAGAAACGAAATGAAAATCAAACTGACCAGCGTATACGTGGACGACCAGGACAAGGCCCTGCGCTTCTATACGGAGTTACTGGGCTTCGTCAAGAAGGCCGATTTCAGTCAAGGCCCATTTCGCTGGCTGACCGTGGCCTCGCCTGAGGAGCCGGGCGGCACTGAGCTGCAGCTGGCGCTGAACGACAACCCCGCGGCCAAAGCGTATCAGCAGGCGATCTTTCAACAGGGCCAGCCCGCGGCTATGTTCTATACCGACGACATCAGAGGCGACTACGAGCGGATTAAGGCTCGCGGTGCCGAGTTCACAATGCCGCCCACGGACGTGACCGCCTCGACCATTGCGATGCTGAACGACACCTGCGGCAACCTCATTCAGATCACCCAGCTGGCACGCCATTAAGGGTGAACGTTCAGCAGGATGACAGCATGGTGGGTGCCGACGGTCACAGCAGCGCTCCCGGTGCGCTGCCGTCGCCGGGCCATTCTGGGATGCGCTGGTCGCCAGTAGAAATGAACAGATATAAATGTGAACGAAGGACTCCTTCGTTCACATTTATATCTGTTCATTTCTACTTCTCACTCGCGGCATCAGCGGAGAGCAGGATAGTGTTTCCATCAGGATCATTGACCATCGCAAAGTACATGCCAAATGGGGTTTTATAGGGAGCGCGATGGCCCTGATAGCCAAAACTCACGAGTTCTCTGTACTTTGCCTCCAAAACGGCCTGATCCTTTAAGTAGAACTCAAGGATAAAGGGGTAACTGTCTGATGCTTCCCCTGGATCAGGCTTCCTGACATAACCGGGGTCCCATCGAGAAGGTTTAGAGTCCAGGAAAAAGGTCAGCCCACTTCCCATCTTAACCTCGACATGCGTCTGTCCCTCGCTTCCTTCAGGGATAGCCACACCAAGCCTACGGTAAAATTCCAGTGATTTGCCCATATCATGGGTGAGTAGGCCGATCATATAGAGTTCAAGTGCCATGATTACATTCCTTTCACACTTGTGGCTTATACTAACCCGGCTTTGCGGGCAATCGCCAGCTTGCGCCACTCGACACGCAGGAGGGCGGCGTCTACCATTTGATCATCAATAACGATAGCGCCGAGACCTCCCTGCACATCGGCCTTCTCATACTCTTCCACAATACGTTTAGCCTGCGCTATTTCATCGCCCGAAGGCGTGAATGCTTCGTGAATAATATCAATCTGCGCCGGGTGAATGGCCCATTTACCATCGAAACCCATACGTGCGCCCATTTTCGCATCATGTCGGCAAGCTTCATTATCGCGAATCGCCAGTGTGACCCCATCTACAACGGTGATACCGGCGGCACGCGCTGCGGTAATACATTTGGCTTTGGCATAGTTGTAATAGAAAAATTGCTCGCCGCCCAACTCTTGCGCTCCAATATCACCGGCAAAATCCACCAGTCCGAATATCAGCCCGCCCATACGCGGCGTACATTTCGCTATCTGCCCGGCATGTAGCACGGCATCGGCGGACTCGATCAGCGCCTCAAGCTTAATGCGCCCCATCTCAAAACCCATATTCTCTTCGATTTGCGTCAGG
>DATGJV010000872.1:0-2893 GCA_035295005.1 Ktedonobacteraceae bacterium
AAATGCGCACATGGTTATAGTTTTCGCCAGCCTCCCCCCACAGATCGCGATAATCGTTAAACGAAGTTCCGCCATGCTCGATGCCACGGCTAAGAACCACAATAATCCCTTCGTGCAATCGCTCAATCTCGGCCATCGTCAATGTGTTGGCCCGCCGCAAGGGATGAATTGATGCATAAAACAATGCCTCGTCGGCGTAGATATTGCCAACACCCACCACAACTTGCTGGTCGAGCAAGACCTGTTTGATACTGCTCTTGCGACTTGCCAGCGCACTGGCAAAGCGTGCAACGGTAAATTCATCTCCCAGAGGTTCCGGCCCCAGACCAGCGAAAAACGCCTCCTCTTGCGCACAAGGCCAGAGCGTGATGCGCCCAAACTTGCGTGGATCAGTGAACAACAAACGCCGTCCATCGTCAAAATTGAAGCAGACACGACAATATGCTGTCTCCGAAGCCAACGAGGCCGCTATTGCAGTGGTACTCTCACTACTCTTGCTACTCTGCCCATCCTGATAAAATCGCGGACCTTTCGTATCCCACGCTGCCGCGTCTTGCTCTCGCAGACTCGTATCAACCTGCCAGCCAGCAGGGAGCAGCAACAAATTGCCGGTCATGCGGCGATGAACCGAAAGAAACAGATCGCCACTCAAATCCACAATGACAAACTTGCCGCGCCGCCGTATCGCAAGAATCTGCCGCCCCACAACTTCGGCAGCAAAATCTTCAGGCTCAGGATGTCCGATCGTCCGTTTCCAAAAAACGCACGCCTCGCTAATGGTCGCGCCCACTACCTGCGCACGCAGCTGGCGTGCCGTATATTCAACTTCCGGTAATTCTGGCATGATTACAAGTTTTCTATAAACTCTTCAGGAGTCATACTGGCCTGACGCAAAATATTACGTAACGTACCAACCGCTAATTCATGATGCAATGGTACAACGCAACCAATTTCTCCTTCTAACGTCTGTTTCTTCAGAATCACATGACTTCCGCGCTGCCTCATTTGTACAAAACCCGGTTGCTTTAATGAACGAATCGCTTGTTCTCCCGAAACTCCGGGTAATTTAGGCGGCATATGTAGCCTCAAAGGTCGTCATCAATGAACGCCCAATATCTGAAAGAGGAAATTCCTCCAGATACAGTTCGGTTGCTTCTTTCAAGTTCGCTACTGCTTCCTCGATGGTGTAGCCCTGGCATGTTACGCCTGCTTCAGGACACTCTGCAACATATAAATCTTCCTCTTTATGGATCACTGCGGTAAAAGTTCGTACAGCCATATCTTCACCTCCTGCGATAAATATACTTGACAAGGGTTTAAATTGCAAGCACAGTACATAGCGCATCAAGCTACCCCCAAATTCACCCCAATTTGTATCTCACCCCCAATAAGTGCTATGATGGAGGGGAATCAGGGCATGGAACAATTTGCGTCGTGAAGACGTGTAACAAACGTGTTCATAGTAAGACATATAATCAACGTATCTTTCCCGACTATAAAGGAGGGCACACATGACCAATCCATTACAACAACTGCAATCCCTGGGACAAAGCGTCTGGTACGATAACATTGACCGCTCCCAGCTTGCCTCTGGACAATTCAAACGTATGCTAAGCGAGGACAGCATTACCGGCGTCACCGCGAACCCCACCATTTTTGAGAAATCCGTCAGTGGTGGCAACGCCTACGATGAGCAGATGAACCAGCTTATTCAAGAAGGCAAAAGCACCAACGAGATTTACGAGGCGATGATTATTCAGGACATTCGCACCGTGGCGGACATCCTGCGCCCGATTTATGACAGGACAAACGGCCAGGATGGCTATGTCAGCCTTGAGGTCTCGCCCGAACTGGCTCATGACACCGCTGGCACCATTAAAGAGGTGCGCCGCTTCTATAAAATGGTAGACCGCCCGAACCTGATGATCAAAATACCAGGCACACCTGAAGGTCTACCTGCCATCCGGCAGGCACTCGTCGAAGGCATCAATATCAACATCACGCTTATCTTCTCCCTCGAAACCTATAAAGAGGTCGCAGAAGCCTACATCAGCGCGTTGGAAGAGCGCAACGGCGCGGGCAAAGATGTCAGCACCATCGGCTCCGTCGCCAGCTTCTTCGTCAGCCGCGTTGATACTCTGGTAGATAAACTGCTGGAAGATAAAGCGAAGGCCACCAGTGATAGTGCGGAGCAACAGAAATACAAATCGCTCGAAGGCAAAGCCGCGATTGCCAACGCTCGCATCGTCTACCAGGAATTCAAGAAGATTTTCCATTCTCCGCGCTTCGAGTCGCTTAAACATAGCGGCGCACATGTACAGCGTCCCCTGTGGGCCAGTACCAGCACGAAGAACCCGGCCTACCGCGATGTGCTGTACGCGGAAGAACTTATCGGCCCTGATACCGTAGATACTATGCCACTGGAGACCGTCGAGAAGTTCAGCGACCATGGACAGGTGCGTATGAGCATAGAGGACAACATTCCACAGTCACACGCGGAACTTGATGCTCTAGAGCAAATCGGCATTCACTATGACCAGGTTACCAGACAACTCCAGGATGAAGGGGTGCAAAAATTCGCCGATTCGTTCCACCAACTCTTCAAGAGCATTGACGATAAGAAAAAGGCCATCCAGCAAAAACAGGCTACACACTAAATCATCACAGTGGCTTGTAGGGGCGCAATTCATAGCGCCCCGTTCCCCTTTGGATAACCTGCACAGGGTGACGAGGGCGCTATGAATTGCACCCCTACAAACATGTTTTGACAATTTAAAATGCTATTATACAAAATGTAGGAGTATTGCTAATGCCTCAACGAAGCGTAGTAGAGGCGCCCAATCCCCTTCGAGAGGGCCTACGCATAAAACAGAGTGCCGAACCCTGCGTTATG
>DATGJV010000873.1:0-3870 GCA_035295005.1 Ktedonobacteraceae bacterium
TGCGTACATTGTTGAGCGCCTCTTGCACAAAACGATAGATTGGAACCTCCAATGCAGAGGGTACAGAGATGAGATTACTCGCTTCGACAATGATATGCAGATGACCATTGTCTTGCGTCAATGCATACAGCGCCTCAGAAAGAGATTGTTGCTGTAATTGTGCCGGAATCATTGTGGTGATGCACTGCCGTAAATCTCGCAATCCTTCATTCAGGTTCTGTCGCGCTTGCCCGATTTCACGTAGGGCCTCCTGTGGTCTCTTTAGCAGAATACGTTGGATATACTCCAATCTGTGCAACACCGAGGCAATCTGTTGTGCCGGGCCATCATGAATATCACGAGCAATCCGCTCCCGCTCTCGGTCAATCACAGCATCGAATTGTGCGGCAGCAGAATATGCCAGGGTAGAGGATGGTGAGAATAGTGAAAATTGTGGCACAACGGTACGCGCATCAGCAGCTACATCTATGAGATAGCCTGAGAGTAGCGATGCGCAAATGCGAATAATATCTTCATCAAAAATGGGTGACTGCACGGGTGCATCAAGTATCGCTGTCCGTTTTTGTGGGGCGAAGCAGAGAACAAGGATACCGTGTTGTCCCACTGTGCAGGTAACAACGAGACCGCCGGGCCATGCCCAGTAGCGTTCCTCCGGTACACTTTGCTCATCAGTATAAAGGTCAGGGATGTAGAGGAAGCCATGCGTTTCTAATGCGGTGCCAAAGCGCCCGTGGAGGGGTATGTTTTCCGGTATATGCCTGGCACTAAGCTGCCCTGAAACGTTGCGCGGACGCCGACCATTGCGTGCCAACATATACAGTTGCTGATGTTCTTCATCCAGCCGAACGAGCAACGCGAGCCGCGCTCCACTCCTGGTACGTGCATACTCAAGCAGGAGCCGTCGCCCATGTATAGTATCGCTGTCGTTTTGCAAGTGCGCAATGAGTTGTAGAAGTATGTCCAACTGCTCCATCACTATTTCCCATCCGGTATGAAATTCTCTTTTCACTATACCGGACAGGGAAAAATGATGAGTCTGATTGTATCTGTAGGGCCGATAATGCACATGAACGCAATGTTCAGACGGGGGCGCGACACACCATACCTTCTATCAAGGGTACGATGGCTTCGGTGGCGCTGGTATTCCATTCGCGGTAGATTTGTACTGACGATTGCATGCCGTGGAGGATAGCGGGTGTGCTGGCGAGTTCCTGCACAAGCGTCTGTTGTTGGGCAGATTCCAGGGCAACCCAACCGAGAGAGTGGCGACGGATGAAGTCCAGGTTGACCTCTTCCTGACCAGGAATATAGGCGGTGGCAATGAATGGTTTGCCCAGCGTGACGGACTCGAAGAGCATGTTGGGGCCGGCTTTGCCCATTATCACGTCGGCGGCGGCCATGTAGGTCGCAATATCTTTGGTGAAAGGCAAGGCGTAGAGGTTTTTGACGTTGTTGAAGCGGTTCAGTAGAGCCGTGTTTGTGCCAGTGGCGAGGATGACTTGCACATTCTCCCCGGCACCCAGTACTGTTTCGACAGTACGCCCGAATTTTGCCGCCCCCTCTCCGCCGCCTTGCAGGAAAACGGTGAAACGGTCGGGGTCGAGGTGCAGTTTGTTGAGCGTTTCTGAGCGAGCCACACGTCCGGCGTGGTAGAATTGATTGCGGACGGGCCAGCCGGTAAGATGAACACGCTGGGGGTCAATGCCCGCTTTCAGGCATTGTGCGTATGTTTCGCGGGTGGGAGCGAAGATGGCATCAGCGTGCCGTTCGGTGAGCCAGGATGCATGCACATTGTTGGGGTCTGCCAGCAACATTGCGAAGGGAATATGATCGTTGCGCTGTTCAAGCACGCGCATCATTTCATATGAAAGGAATGGGTAGGTTGTAATGATGCAAGCAGGTTGTATTCTTTCCACGAGGGCATGCAATTGTTTGGCAACCAGCCGTGTAAAGACGCGATGAGCAAATAACGCTCGCCGGGGAGAATCGGTATACTGGAATTCTGCCGCCCACAGCCAGAGCGCATAGCGGCTGACAAGCCGGTAGTGCAGGTGAAAAAAGACGGGCTGCGGGTCAATTATTTCGATGGTATAGTTATCCGCCAGCCGGTCCCGCAATGACTCGGCTAAACTGACATGTCCCCCACCGGTCTTTGAGGTAAGAATGAGGATGTTTTGTCTATCAAGCATGAATGTCCTTCTTGTTTGTGATACCACTGGTTGCTATTGAGCATGGTATTTCGTTTTATAGAGAGAGACCCGTTGGATAGGGTCAACACCTATCTTATCATGCGGCTAGCATGCTGTCTTTGTCAATAACACGTTGGACGCCTTCGGTTGTTTTCATTTTGCATCCACGGACTGGTATAACGCCGTGTATGCACTGTGTACGCGCTGTGTATAATGCACAAAGATATCTCGTGTCGGGCTGGCATACTACTTGAGGAAGTTGAGAGAGCCACAGGATGTTACGTTACAGAGTTGTGGGAAGCGGCACCCCGCTTCTGCTGATTCATGGTTGGGGTGTGACGTATGGTGTCTGGCAAAATCTTGAACCATTGCTTGCACCCCATTTTCAATTGATTATGATCGAACTTCCCGGAACCGGGGCTACGACAAAGGTTGACTGGGGAGCCTCGTACTATCCAGCATGTGCTGAAGCCATTGAGGAGTTGCGACAGACGCTCGACATCGAACAATGGGCGATACTGGCTTACTCGACAGGCACGCGAGCTGGTGAAGCCTATCTGCAACGCTATCCCCAACATGTCAGTCGTGCTATCTTCCTCTGCCCCATTTACCTGAAAGAGCAGTGGATGTTGGGCCTTTCGGCTGAGCGGTTGCTCGACTCGATACAGCCTCGGCTGGCGAACTGGATAATGACCGACTGGCGTATGTATGGCTTTGTGCTTGCATTCGGTTTTAACTGGCGCAAGCACGATTATACCGACGAGTGGATGAATGAGATTGAGGTGCAATCTATCGAGAATCTCAAGCGCATGCTCTATGAATTGCCTGGAACGGGACGGGCGCCCTTTAATTTGCCGCCCGTGCCAACACTTTTTGTCTGGGGACGACGTGATGCATTGACCGCTCGTCCGCTGCGTCCACGCCCCAACGATATCTTTATCCTTGCCAATCACAGCGCCCCCATGCTAGCAGCGCCGCGCGTCGCCGAAGTAGTGTTACCCTATTTACTGGAAGGGAAACTGGTTTCGCACAAGGGTATGCGGCGTAAATTGCGCACGCGGAAGAGTGAGCGTACCGCGCATACAACACAGCAATCCGGTGAGCGTGCGCAGTTGCTCAAGCGCATTCGCAATGCGTCGCGCCGCAAATTACCAGTGAGTGATGACTATCCACAGAAAACGTCCGTGCGCGAACGTAAAAAGTTCTTGCGCGGCAGTGAACGTTCATCGTAGGTATGGCGAAATGTCCCAGAAAAACCTGGCAAGGAGCGTATGTACTCCTTGCCAGGTTTTTCTGGGACATTTCGCCGCGACAAAAAGGATGTTCAGTGAACCAGCGTCCCCGGCTGTTCCTCGATTTGCTGCATATTGGTGGAAATTAAACTGTTGAGTTGTTCTTCGGTGATGGTTTTGTTGGTATCAGGATCGAAAACGATATCGTCACGTGAGCAGTAGCGCAGACGACCCCAGTTAGCAAGCGCCTTGTCCCAGAGGGGATATTGTTTTTCCATCTCCCGGTCGCCCTGTTGCACTCGAGTAAAGGCAACAAATGAGAGAACGAGCGCGAGGACGATACAGATCAACGTTATTGAGACCAGAATAAGTTCGGGTACGGAAAAATCCTGGCCGAAACTCTCAGACCCGACCAGTACAATAATGAGAAATATGCACAGGCCGACGAT
>DATGJV010000874.1:0-3799 GCA_035295005.1 Ktedonobacteraceae bacterium
ATCAGGATAAAGCGAAGTTGCACGCATTGAACCGGGCGCGATTACATTGACACGAACGAGAGGTGCATACTCGCGTGCAAGACTCATGCTCAAGCTATGCACCGCGCCTTTTGCGGCGGAAAACATGATACTGTCCGTGCCTTTCGCTCCCTCGGCAAGGGCAGCATCCCAGCTCATGTTGATAATGCAACCATTGCCTTGAGATTGCATGATGGGCGCTACAGCATTGCAACAGATAAACGTCCCTTTTACATCTATATCTAACAGACGGCGGAAGTATTGCTCTTCCGTATATGCGGAATTATCTCCTTCCGCCTTACCAGATAAAACGCCGGTGGCGGCATTGACCCAGATATCAATATGCTGGTAGGTTTGTAGCACGCTTTCTACCATCAGTTTGACTTCTGTTTCAGAGGTAACATTGCCATTTATTGTGTTTGCCTGTTGCCCGGATGCATGAATTTCATTGAGCAGGTGTGCAAGTGAGCCGGGTAGCACAGTGTCATTGAGCAACACTAGAGCGCCTTCTTGTGCGAACTGTAAGGCTATAGCTCGCCCGATAGCCTGTTCGGCACCGGTAACACACGCTACTTTTCCCTGTAAACGCACCTTCCGACTCACTTTCACTGGCGCAAAGACTGACGATAGTAGGCCATTTGCATGGGTGCCTCTTCAACGCCGACCTGAATGGTGTAGAGATTGGCGGTATTGTAGGTGGGCAGCGACGTAAGAAGTTCATGACAGATATATTCGGCCAGGCGTTCGGCTGTAGAATTATCAATGGGTAGCTCGACGACATCGGTGCGTGGAAAGACATAGCGGCGTTGTTGAAAGTGAATTTCCCAGGCATCGGGAGATTCGATCAATTCGAGGTGCGGATTGCGCAGGGGCAGTAAGAAACGATGATTGAGTTTCTGGCAAATTTCTCTGGTCAGGCGCTTCAGTATCGTAAAGTCAAAGACCAGTTTATCGTCATTGAGTGTCCCCTCGATTTCGACAAGGACGTTATAATTATGGCCGTGCAGCCGCTCGCATTTGCCACCGAAGGTAATGAAATGGGCTGAGCTAAATTTGAGATAACCACCCTCTACCTTTACTTTGCGCAAAAATTGCTCTTCATGCATATGAAAAACTCCCAGGCTTTTTTGAATGATATGTAGCTATCAGCATATCATCAGGGCAGGCGAGAAACAAGGTATTGTATTTTCTCTGACTACTCGGTACGTTGCGCCGAGAGGTAAAAATTGTAAGCTAGCTCACTGGACATTGTTTGCTCGCGACTGCTATACTATAGCAGTGCTGACAGGAACCTTTATGCAATCAAGGAACTTGTCCAAACAAGGCTATATAGGAGGTATTATCTTGTATATGTCTTACTTTCCCAGTGACCAAAACATCATTCATAACAAAAAGGAAGGCGGATTACAAAGATGACGATCAATGAAGCTTTCGAGGCTATGCCGTCAGTCTTTAATAAGTCAGCGGCAGCAGGCATGACCAAAACGTTCCAGTGGAATATTAGTGGCGACGAGGCCAGTATATGGGCATTTAGAATCGTCAATGGTGATGGGGAGCTTATTCCGGGCGGCGTTGAAAAACCCGATATCACCATCAATGTGAGCGACAAAAACTGGCTTGCCATCATAGATGGCAAACTAGACCCTATGAACGCCTTTATGACCGGGAAAGTCAAAATTGCCGGTGATATGATGCTCGCAATGAAACTGCAACAACTTTTCCCAACACAACGCTAAACACACTGCTGAACACAAGGAAAAATAGGCAGAGCGGAAATTGCCGGTACACCGGCAATTTCCGCTCTGCCTATTTTTCCTTGTGTTCAATGAACCGCTATGGTATACTCAAGGTGACTAGCTATGTCTTTGCACGGTGCATTTGAAGTACGGCAATCCGTAGAAAGGGTCTTTCGTATGGCTCTCAGGAGTGATGAACTACACCATAACCTGCAACACCTCAATGGCATGCTGACTACACACGAGGCAGCGAAACAACTTGACCTTAGTTACTGGCACTTTATGCACCTTGTCGAAGCTGGACGTATCCCCGGCGTGCGCGTGGTTGATCGCTGGCTCTTCTCCCCTGTTGATCTAGATGAGTATAGACGCAGCAGGTATGGCGAGTTGGAAGATATGGCGAAGACCGCTTTAGAGCATCCAGCCGTAGACCTGACAGAGAAGCAGGAAACCATTTGCCGTTTTCTCGTCAATAGTGAACGACCATCACAGATAGCGCGTAAACTCCAGCAATCCCGCCAGGCAGTCCACTCTCAGATAGCACTGATTAAAGAAAAAGTCTCCCGTATCCAATTCCCTTCCAAACAGTCCAATGCTTCAGAACAAAAAACGTCCCGGCGTGGACGAGCCAAAAAAGAACCAATCCCGCTCAAACCGCGTGCGAAACCGCAAGAATGAATGTCATTCACCTCATACATCCGGCAGATAACACGCCCGAATATAGAATAGACAGATTTGCATTTTTCTCAACGATGTCAATTGATTCATTCATGGAGAGATAGATGATCCACGTATCGCATAATGCTGCTCTGGTGATTATTGATGTGCAAAAAGGCTTTGACGACCCAATATGGGGCCAGAGGAACAACCCGGAAGCAGAGGTGAACATTGCCAGTTTGTTACAGTCGTGGCGGCAAACGGGTCGGCCTATTTTTCATATCCAGCATCTTTCCCAAAATGCTAACTCACCGTTGCGCCCTGGCTACAGCGGCAACGATATCAAAGACATCGTTTATCCCCAGGATAATGAGCCAGTTCTACAGAAAAAGGTCAATAGTGCATTCATCGGGACGGATTTAGAGCGGCGTCTCGTTCAGCAAAACATCAATACGCTCTTCATTACAGGACTCACCACCAACCATTGCGTCGAAACTACTACGCGAATGGCGGGCAATCTTGGCTTCCATACGTTCCTTGTTTCTGATGCCACTGCCACCTTCGACAGGAAAGGCCCTGATGGCGTTCTCCATACAGCGGATGAAATTCAGGCTATGACGCTGGTAAATCTTCACGAAGAGTTTGCAACCATCATCACAACTATTGAACTGTTACATATGCTCCAGTCAAATCATACACTCGACAAAAGCGATGGCTCGATCAAATTTGCAAGCTGAGGTTCACGATGAGCTAATGCGCGTAACAGGCCGAAACAACCCGCGAGCATCATGTCACCATGTGGGGTTGCCTCATAGGGATGCAGTACAGAGCCACGCAACAATGCCCGACGCGGGCCGGTAACTGCCAGAAAGGGCATATCACCTGATTGGACAAATGATGAATCCTGTGGTGACAGGATTAAGGCTCCATGACCGCTTGTATCAAATACCTCTTCATTGGTTAACGTGCCATTCGCCAGTTTCACCAGCATATCCTCAAGTTGAGGACGGGTAATCTCGCCGGTATGATGCTCAAAAATACCGGTGATGCTTCCATCAACAAGATGAAATGCCAGGGTATGGAAGTTGCCGATGTTACACAGCAGGCTGTTGCGCTGGCTCCGCACAACCGGGTCTTCTAAGGCTCCTAACGCTGCGGCAGAGCCAGTATCCATTAACAACAATGGAATGTTCGCAGATGAGTCGCTGCGCGATATATAGCGTGCCGCGCTCCCGGCAATGGCGCGTAAACGAGTCAATTCGGTCGGTGCCTGTTGCGCAAGATAGGCGAAAGCACCCGGTACAGGCTCCTGATGAACGGTTCTGGCGATAAAATCGAAGCGGAAACGGCGGTCACTAATGCCCGGAGGGGCGGCACCGTGATCGAAT
>DATGJV010000875.1:0-3010 GCA_035295005.1 Ktedonobacteraceae bacterium
TGGTTCGCCGATCATTTCGCTTGAATCACCTCGTTCAAGTCGCGACCGAGATCTTTGAGCAGCACCATCGCCGCGTTTCGCCCAGGGCCGCCGGTCACTGAACCGCCAGGATGGGTGGTAGCTCCGGTTTGATACAGGCCAGGAATTGGCATCCTGTGCTGCGCGTAACCGGGAACTGGACGCAGTGTCTCTGACTGGGCCGGACTCATGTCCCCACCGTGACAACTGCCATGCCAGTTGTGCCGGTTGTATCGTTCCAGGTCAAGGGGACTGCGAATCTCGGTGGCGAGGATTTTGTCGGCGGTCAGATTGGGCGCGTAGAGTCGCAATTGCTCAAGGTTGTTCGCCGCCACTTTTTCCTTGATCTCATCCCATTTTTCGGGCCCTTCACGCAATGCATAGGGCTGTAAGCTGATAAGCTTGATCATATGCTTCCCTTCAGGAGCGCGTGAAGGGTCTCCGAGTGATGGGGTCAACACAAGCAGCACCGGTTGGTCGGTAGCGACGGTGCCATGATGGAAATCACTTTCCACACGCAACTGGCGTTCTACTGTCTGCGCTACCCCTGCCGCTACCACGGGCAAAGTTCCGCCATCCACCGTAAACATGGGCGGCTCGGTTGTGGCAAAGTGGGTGACAAACATAGTGCGTCCAGCCCTGTAGGTCTCCACGCCATAGAGAAACGCTTCTCCCCATGCTTCCGGGGGAGCCATGTTCACCAGGTGTTTGACATGAATGGTGGAGACAACAGCGTGACGAGCGTGGAATTGTTCGCCCGACTCGGTTTCCACACCCACGCACCGTCCGTCTTCTATAATCAACCTGTTGACAGGCTGATTCGTCAGAATAGTTCCCCCGTGTTCTTCAATGATACGGCAAAGTGCCTTTGGCAGCATACCAGAACCGCCTTTCGGAATGGCCCAGCCGTTGCGCTGGCGACCGGCCACGAACGAGTAGGCAAGTGTACCGGTACCTGGACGGTCGGCGGGCTGCAATGTGCCTTCGGCGAACCAGACCATCCATGACTTGACGTGCCAATCCTCGAATGAGGAGTCAATAATATCCCAGGCCGAAAGTGCCTGCCGCCGCAGCCAGATTGCTCCCTGCGGATGCGTTGCCAGTTCCTGCGCGAGTGATGGCCCCCAACCGGCAGGAGTATAGCGAATCTTGTTGAAGATGGGCGAGACACTGCGCCATTCGGATATCATGCGGCGGTAGGTTGCGGCATCTTTGCGCGAAAATTTGGCTATCTCCTCACATGTCCGATCAATATCCAGCCACTGCGTGATAGAGGTGCCGTCGGGGAATACTACGTGCGAGGCGGGATCGGCATGAATGTATTCCAGCCCGTACTCGGCAAGGGGCAGTTCTCGATTGCTCCAGATGGGACTTTGCATAAAAATGGCATGGGCCGTCGAACACGTATCATGGTAGAAGCCGGGCAGTGTGAGTTCCTCGGTCATAGTATTGCCGCCAATGACGGGCCGCGCTTCGAGTACCAGGCAGGAATAGCCAGCCTTTCCTAAATATGCTGCCGTAACCAGGCTATTGTGGCCCGCGCCAGCAATAACAATGTCAAATTGTGCTGCCATCTGAGTCTCCTTCAACCTGTAACATTCAAAGCAAACCAATATTAACCAAATCGCGGCGCAACGCCTCGCGTTCGGTAGGAGTCACTTGCTGCAATGGTGGGCGAACGGGACCGCCGACCATACCCAGCAAATCACACCATGCTTTGAGGTAGGCTATGGGCATGACGCGACGAGTGGGCCAGGGGTCGCGTAACCATGTATCAAAGACCTTACGTGCGGGGTCAAGTTTGCGCACAATGACTGCGGCCTCGTCAGTCTGGCCCTGCAAAGCGAGGGCAGTATAGTCTAGCATGGGAGTCTGACCAGGTTTCTGGAGCGTGTAGGGCGCGGCGGAAGACATGTAGAGGCGGCAACCATATTCGACCATCAGGGTAAACCAGATGCTCTCATTTGGACTGCTGACGATGATGCGATCACTGACTAGCCGCAACGTTTCCCGCGTGTGATTCATGTTCGGCGAATTTTTCACCGCAATCACGTTTTCGAGGTCTGCCAGGCGGTTTATCATCTCAGGGGTCAGGACTATTCCTGTATAGCCTGTATTGGTGATCAGTATCCCGGCCTCTGTACGCTCAGAAATGTAGTGAAAGTAGTCGTAGATTTGCTGTTCATCGTATGCCATGAAATAAGGATTGCCAACCGCGAGGTAATCAGCCCCAATACGTTCGGCATGCTGTGAGAGTTCAACGCTCTCCTTCACCGAGGTATGGCCCGAATGTACCATGACCGGAATGTTGCCGTTGCATTCGTCAACCACGATCTCTGCCGCCCGTTTCCGTTCCTCCGTGGTGAGCGCCCAGAACTCACTCATGAAGTGGCCGCAATAGATACCATCCAGCAGCCTGTTGTCAATACAGTAACGAATGTTGTGCCGCAGCCCTTGCTCGTCGAGTTCATCATCGGCGGTAAAGGGATAGGGGATGGCACCCCAGACGCCATGCAGGTTGGTACGCGCATACGATTTCGCATTCGAGCGATTGTAGCGCAAAGACGAATTGACAGGGCTCATCAAATACCTTCTTTCTTCACTTGACAGGGCCTGAGAACAACCGCCTGAGCTTGTATGTGGTACACTAGAGTATCAGCAAAGGATACTCTGGTCCGCCCAAAAAAGATTGTAGGTTCATCATACCATTTTTTCTTAGCGATTTCAAGCCTATTTGCAATAGGTCACTTGCAAAACAACAGACATGAAGTGGCTTACTGAGCCAATCTACACCCCTATTTATTAAAACAAAGCAGTGCAACATTGACACTGGCGGTGAAAAAGCTTGACTTATTAGCAGGTATTTGGTACGATGATTGAACAATCAATCCTTTTATCCACCGTTTGGGAAGCGTTGCGGGTAATAGAGAGTGTCCGCGGGAGAGTAAATGTACAATCCAATTCAATCAGTAAAAGTGTTTGAGCAGGTAGC
>DATGJV010000876.1:0-3915 GCA_035295005.1 Ktedonobacteraceae bacterium
AATCAGCGTCCACGTTGCCTCAAAGGTGTCACTGTAAAGGTCAAGCACCATTTGCTGGCACAGCGCATCTATCGCTTGCTCATCAGCCACATCATACTTGAGCAGGAACGGTTTCGTGTGCAGCAATAACGCGGGAATATGGCGATACATGCGCTCATGCAGTGGCGCATTTGCTGACATATCCAGCACCTTCTCGATCTGGTGCATCCGCTCACTGTTTTCACTGTTCACATCACTGAACAACCGTGCCATGAACGGCGTCACATCGGGTGTGTTACCCAACCTGGTCATCGCCTGCTTCATCCAACTCCACCATTGCTGACATGCGGCACTATTCGTCGTGGGAAAGCTGGCCTCGGTCCAGACAAATCTTCCCCCCACGCGACAGACACGCATACATTCATGCAAGAGGAACGGCCATGCTTGCGGCGCAACAGCCGGAGCGAGGAAGCGAGCATGCACCAGATCAAAGCTCTCGTCCTCAATTTCTGTCATGTGGTACATA
Organism: Ktedonobacteraceae bacterium; assembly: GCA_035295005.1. GTDB lineage: Bacteria > Chloroflexota > Ktedonobacteria > Ktedonobacterales > Ktedonobacteraceae > DATGJV01. Next base: position 506 of record DATGJV010000876.1, read on the forward strand.
TTCCCAACCAGAAACGAGGTGTTGCCAGGTCGCCATATATCCGATAAATAACGAGCCTGCTCGATCATCTCCAGTTGCCGATCAACACCCACGATGGTCATATCAGGAGACCACGTCGCCATATCGCGCACCCATTGACCAGAACCGCACGCCACATCCAGCATCGTCCAGACATGCGTCAGGTCTACTTCCAGAGGCAGCATCAATCCTTGCTCGTACAAGAATGTTTGCACCTTCATACACAGCCACATCTCCAGCACACTGTGCATCATCTCGTCATCCGCAACACGCCTGGATACTTGCATAGTGCCACCTCCTTTCGACGTTACTGATTTTCCGCGACCGCGCAACTCTCGCACATCAAACGAGTGGCTTCATCCTCGCCCACCAGTGGCACCAGCTGCTCGCGAAAGAGCCACACATTCTCCATGCGTGCCGTAATAAAGGCATGTTGTGCTGTCACCGCGAACCCGCACAACCCCCGCTGAGCCGCCGCATACTCCTCCTCAATTTGCCGCCTGAGACGCGCCACTTCGCTTTTTGATTCGCTCTCGCTCATGATAGACAATCCTCTCTGATTCTATATTTTTGTTACCTGGACGTGTACCTTGTACACGCTGTCTCTGATATCAACCGGGCTTTCCATTGAACTATTCAACAGTATATCTGATGAAGAGGTGAAAAATAGGCATGTTTATGACCATTCGCTCTATACTTCATGCCTATTCATCAGGTATACTTTAGAAAAAGCAGACATATGTTTGATTGTTCATAGTCTTTCAGAAGAACAGAAAGAAAGTTCTCCAGCATCCAATGAAGGGACAGCGCGATGTTTCAACAGCAATCCTTGTATGGCAATAGCCGACCAACTCCTATTCCGATTCATCTGGGAGCATTTCTCAAGATGCTCCGTGATCGGCATGGCATTGCACAGGCAGAAGTATTACAGCATCTTCCCGGCTGGCATCAGTCTGCATACTCAAAAGTCGAGAAAGACACTCGTTCACCAACTTTTGATCAGCTTGTTCCCATCTACAATGCATTGACACAGGCAGGAGTCCAACCATCATTGCAAGACCGCCAGCAATTTATCCTTCTTGCTCGTAGAAAAATCGAAAGCCGCAAGACACGCCATGAGCATAAATCCGATGCTGATTGGGAAGCTCTTCGCGTAGCTCTAACAGACGTTGATCAGCTTCCTGTAGAAACCTCGAAACCTGTCCACACTCGTCCTTCGCGTCTCACGAAACCGCTTCTAGTAGAAAGTCGCCACTTAATCGGGCGCGAAGAATGGCTCGCTACAATTGTGCAAAGATTGCAAAATCCACTTCAGAAACTGCTCGTACTGCAAGGGCCGGTAGGCATTGGGAAATCATCTGAATTGCATCGCCTCGCCAATCATTTTTTGCACAGCATTTCCCACTATAGTGTCGTCCTCTGCGAACTTCCTCCACTTGAACAGGAGGTTCTGGGCGCAGATATTGCGCTCGAGCTATTACTCAGCGATATTTTGGAAACCATTGGCTCGCCATATACTTCTATGCCGACAGCAGGTCTCCCTGCGCGTGTGAAATATGTACTGGAATATCTTTCACGGGCAGATCAATCTGTACTGATCCTGCTGGATAATGCCGAACAACTGCTGGACGAACACGGGGAACTTGCTCCCGTATGGAAGCGATTTTTAACAAAGTTTGTTCAAACAGGCCATCATGCCACCCTGGTACTGGCAACAAAGGAATGGCCCACTTCATTCGTTGGTGAGACGCAGCTAATACAGACAACATCCGTCCCCGCATTTTCTCAAGCAGAAGGCATCATATTCCTTCAATGCCTGGGATTGCAGTATATAGCAGAGGAACTCCTGGGGCGGGTGGTTGAGACGGTGGGTGGTATACCCCTTTGCCTGGAATGGGTAGCCAGACTGGTGCGGGAACCAATGTTACACAATGATTGGGCCGACTTTGAGGAAGAGGCTGGTAGCGAAGCCATGTTAACGCAATTATTTGAGGACGGCTCGCTCTTCGATGGCCCGATCGCCCGGCGACTCCAGCCACTATTAGACCGCGTGGTCAAACGTCTTTCGGTCGAAGCTTCAACTGCTTTACAAGAACTGGCTGTCTCACCCCTTCCTCTCGGTGGCCTCGCCTTAAAGACACTGTACCAGAATCCTGCACCACTCAAAGAGTTACGCGACGCTTCCCTGCTGGTTGCCTACCCCAAAAGGGTACAGCTATTACCGATGGTGGCCGCATCTGTGCGCTCACAGATGTCTGCTGAGCAGATTCGCCACGCTGAGGAGCGGCTGATAGAAGCATTTACGCACTGGCTAGAGGTAGGAAACATCAGTTTGCAAGAGCAAGGCATGGTAGTTACTGAACTGGCTATATTATTATTCAAACATAGAAGGCTTCTGGATGCTGCTGAACTGCTGATTGTTATGGGATGGCTTAGCAGCAATCATGGGCATGGATACCGTCTGGCAACGTTCGCATTCGAGGTGATGAACGATGTTGATTGGCACGCTGATCTCGTCACCGAGTGCGGTGGGATCCTGTTACGGTTTTATCTTGAACGGATTCGTGGTGAAAAAACATCTCGTCGTGAACGTGCAGAGGAGTTTCAACGCCTTCTTGACCTTGCAACAGAACAGAAAGTATCTTTCAAACTGGCTACGATTGCCCACCTCCTTCAACACATTATCTTTCAGGACATTGGCGAATCACGATTTGTCCAGGTACACGAACTGCTCGATAGCTATCTCGCACGAATCAACTTTCAGAGTAATGCAGACGTGATTGACATGGCAGTGCCACTTCTCAACACCAAAGCTCATACACTGAATGCCCAGAGCGAACAAGAAGAACAACAGGGACATAGAGATGAGGCGAATCGTTTGAGAGAAGAAGCTTTACGTGTAGCTCAGCAGTGTATTGATTTGCTACGCAAATGTCTTGAGGTTGCTAATCCTGCAAAGAAAACCCGAATCCTTTATCGCCTTGCACGAGTGCTGAATAGAGTTGGCTATTTTCTGGTAAATCTCAAGCGCGGCGAAGAAGCAGTCAAAGTACTCGAAGAGAGCATTGACATTAAAAACCAGGGCTATGTGCAAGCTGGCTCGCTTGCTATGTCCCTCAGTGAACTGGGGCAGGCTTACGAACTACTTGGAAAGTTCCAGGATGCCCTGCGCTACAACGCAGCGGCGCTGGAAGAAACACAACGCCTGGCCGAATCAGGACATACAACCGCGCAGGGAGATGTGTACGTCCATCTCGTTAACCAGGCCCGTTTGCTGTTGCGTGTTGGACAACTTGAGGAGGCTGAACGCCTTGTAAATGAAGCTTTACCGCGTATCCCCGATTTCCGCCACGTCTATCGTTACAAAGCACAGCTGGTACTCGAAGAAATCA
>DATGJV010000877.1:0-6058 GCA_035295005.1 Ktedonobacteraceae bacterium
GCGACGTACCGGCGATGAACATCCGCCTCATGCAGTGTTGGTGCGGATTGCGCAGAGAATCTGTAGTCGTGAATTGTATCGTGCCTGGCGTTCTTCAGACGAATACCTTCGCAATTGCGCCTTCGCTAATTTGCGCAATTATCTCGAATTCTCTTTACTCCACTGCGGATATGCTTCTGCTTTGCTCGCTTATGAGAATGCTGCTGAGGATGTTCTTCATCAGACATTGGAGGAGCTTCACCGTATGCTCATGAAGAGCGCCGTCGGCCCAGATGACCCGGCGGCGTTTCTCAAATGGACACAAACTATTCTCATTCGTCAAGCCTATGTCTACCTCCATAAATGTCAGCAAGATCCATGTCTTTCACTTGATGCACAAATAGAAGTATATGCAGAGCAGTTCGAGTCTACTGATGACAGTAACCCCCAGAGATATGTTGAGGGTAGGGAATTGCAGCAAACGCTAAAAGATGCTATCCTATCATTACGTAATCCGCGTTATCAGCAAGTGTTACTTGAGACCTACCTCGGTGGTATGGATGAGGTCGAACTCGCGGCTCGTTTGCAGGTGCCAGTGCAGGATGTCTACATGTGGCGCTATCGGGCTCTGAAAGCACTGCGGAGCAATACGGAGCTTATGCAGAGGTTACGCTCGTTGCGAGGGTAGTGTTGTGATGACGACCAAACGTGGCAACGAGGAACGGGTATCGCAATATGCAAAGGGATTTCGACTGATGGGTTGCCACGAATTGCGTCAATTGCTTGAAAGTGACTGGCGGGAGAATGATACAATATGCGGCACAATAGTTGCTCATATTCAGACATGCTCTCATTGTCAGCATGGCGTCGTGCGACTTGCCTGTGACCTGTTGCAAGACGACCCGTTGTGTTGTGAGCAGTGCCGCCAACATTTCCCGGCCTACTATGATGCTACGCGCCGGGACTATCCATTGATTACCATGACGAATACAGCAATAGCCGGGATGGCGTATCATTTGAGCCATTGTGATGCCTGCCGGGAAGAATACACCGTGCTGGTGCTACTCTCCGAATTGGAAGAACGAGATGAGATTGCCGATTAGCAGCATATAAACCCGGAAAAAAAAGCCGGGCATCCGTTATGGATGCCCGGCTTTTTCACTGTATTAATCCGCTTCTCGCGCTCGCGACCGTTCGTGTTGTGTCAGGTATCGTTTGCGCAACCGGATATTCTGTGGTGTTACCTCCACCAGTTCATCATTGTTGATGAAATCCAGTGATTGCTCCAGGCTCATGAGAATGGGTGGCGTCAAACGTACCGCGATATCCGAGGTGGAGGAGCGAACATTGGTTTTCTGTTTCTCTTTACAAACATTGACCACCATATCCATTGGTCGTGCATTCAATCCGACAATCATGCCTTCATACACAGCCGTACCCGGTTCGATAAACGTATCGCCGCGCTGCTGTGCATTGTTCAGCCCGTAAGTGACCGCCGCTCCCTGTTCTGAGGCAATCAGTGCGCCCATGCGTGTTGTACCAATTTTGCCCAGCCAGGGTTCAAAATCAATCAGCAGACTGCTCATCGCGCCATTGCCCTGTGTAAGAGTCAAGAAGGCATTACGGAAACCGATCAATCCGCGTGTCGGAATGTGATATTCCAGCCGTACATTGCCCGCACCGTCATTGGTCATGTTGGTAAGTTGCGCTTTACGGGCTGCCAGCGTCTCTGTCAGGACGCCGATGTAGCTATCTCGTGTATCAATGACAAGATGCTCGATAGGTTCCAGCACTTTTCCGTTCTCGTCTTCGTGAGTAATCACTTCAGGACGCGACACCTGGAATTCGTACCCTTCGCGTCGCATCGTTTCGATCAGGACGGAGAGATGCAATTCGCCGCGCCCCGAAACAATAAATTCGTCGGGCGTATTGCCATCTATCACACGCAGACTGACATTGACTTCCAACTCACGATAGAGACGGGCGCGTAATTGCCGCGAAGTCTGAAACTTGCCTTCGCGTCCGGCAAAGGGACTACTATTCACGCCAAAGGTCATTTTCAACGTTGGTTCCGTAATAGCAATTGTCGGCAATGCCTCTGGATAGTCCACATCGGCAATCGTTTCACCGATATTCGCGTTTGGTATACCGGTTAGCGCGACGATATCACCCGCCATTGCCTCTGGTACCTCGAGTCGTTGCAAACCCTTGTACGTCATCACCAGGTTAATTTTCTGGCGCGAGGCAACTCCATCACGATTAATGTGAGCAACAAAAGTATTAGACCTGACTGTACCGCGCACGATACGTCCGATGGCATATTTGCCTTTATAGTCGTCATAGTCCAGCGCAGCGACCAGCATTTGCAAAGGGGCATTAGCATCTACAACTGGAGCGGGAATGGTATTGACGATCGTTTCAAACAATGGCTCCAGGTTCACACGCTCATCATCTGGATGATACATTGCCACCCCATCGCGCCCAATAGCGTACAGGATGGGGAAATTGAGATGCTCATCTCGTGTCGCCATTTCCAGGAATAGGTCCTGGGTCCATTCAAAAACCTGGTCAATGCGAGCATCGCGCCGGTCAATTTTATTAATAACCACAATCGGCTGTAAATTGAGTTCCAACGCTTTTTGCAGAACGAACCGCGTCTGCGGCATCGGTCCCTCAACGGCATCAATCAGCAAGATACAGCCGTCGGCCATATTCAGCACGCGCTCAACCTCGCCACCGAAATCAGCATGTCCAGGGGTATCAATGATATTGATTTTAATGCCACGATAGATAATGGCCGTATTTTTCGCAAGAATAGTAATGCCGCGTTCACGTTCCTGGTCATTCGAATCCATAATCAACTCGCCCATCTGCTGATTCTCGCGGAAGATATGACTTTGCTTGAGTAGCCCGTCCACCAGAGTAGTTTTGCCATGATCGACGTGGGCAATAATAGCAACGTTGCGGATATCGTTGCGTTGTACCAAATGTTCTGTTTGACTCGTTGTTTGGGTCATAGTAGTAGAAACCTGCATACTCTTAGTGTAAAACTCCTCAAAAGACATAAGAAAACCGGACGCTGTTCTTCGCCCGGCGATTACATGATTTTTGTACCGATGCTTACACCATACATTGTATCCGCTCCGGTACATTACGTCAAGCACAGGTAGTACCTGGTGCCAATCCACCTCAATGAAAGAACGCCATCAACCTGATAGGGACACGCTTGAACCCGCCCCTATCAGGTTGGTGAACTGTTCTCCAAAACCTACCCATGCAATGTACCGTTCAGCGCACGATCCATGTTGTAACATGTACTGATCAGTGAGAGATGCGTAAACGCTTGCGGGAAATTGCCGAGTGCTTCGCCGGTAAGGCCAATTTCCTCCGCGAACAGGCCAACATGATTGGAGTATGTCAGCATCTTTTCCAGCATAAAACGTGCATCGTCCAGCTTTCCCTCGCGGGCTAACGCCTCTGCCATCCAGAAACTGCACATGCTGAATGACCCTTCTGCACTTCCCAACCCATCGTCAGCAGCTTTTTTAGGGTCATAGCGATAGACGTGCGAATCGCTGGTCAGTTCTTTCCGAATGCGCTCAACTGTCTTTGTCATACGTGGATCACTTGGCCCGGCAAACTTGGTGAGGATCATCAACAAAGAACTGGCATCAATAGCATCACTTCCATAATATTGAACAAAGCTTTGGACTTTTTCATTCCAGCCCTGCTGCATGACCTGCTCGTAGATTTCCGCGCTTGTCCTCATCCAATCTACTAACGGAGCAGGCAAGCCGCGATGGCGTGCTATGCGCAAGGCACGGTCAAACGCGACCCAACTCATCACACGCGAATGAAGGAAATGTTTGGGGCCGCCGCGTACTTCCCAGATACCCTCGTCCGGCTCCTGCCAGTGGGTGGAGAGCCAATCGAGCAGACGCCGCAAGTTGCGCCAGAGGTCATAGGAGATATCTTTGTACTTATTAAAAAGATAGACCGAATCCATCAGTTCGCCGTAGATATCAAGTTGCTTCTGTTTATAGGCTCCGTTGCCGATACGTACCGGTCTGCTATTACGATAGCCAGAGAGATGATCAAGGCTTATTTCGGTTAAATCATGCCCACCGTCAATTGTATACATGGGTTGTAGTGAGCCGTTTTCTTTTAATTCGTGACAACGTGCGTCAATCCAACCCATAAATGCCTCGGCCTCCTGCGTAAAGCCAAGAATAAGCAAGCTATACAGCGTAAAGGAGGCGTCGCGCAACCATGTATAGCGATAATCCCAGTTACGAGCGCCGCCTATCGTCTCTGGTAGACTGGTTGTCGGCGCAGCTACAATAGCTCCAGTTGGTGCATAGGTCAATAACTTGAGAACCAGCGCCGAACGCTGCACCATTTCGCGCCATCGTCCCTGATACTGGCATTGTGATAACCAGTTTTGCCAGTAGTGCATCGTGTCATAGAATAAAGCTAGATAATGCCGGTGCGAGATGCGTTGTGGTGCAAGATCGGTATCCTTCGCGCTTTCCAACACGAAATATGCCCATTGGTCCTCGTGCAACGTAAAATTCGCCCGTACTCCTCCCTGTCCATCTTCCTCAACTGGCACCGTAGATGCCAGACCCAGGCAGAGGCTTTTGCTATTAAAAATAGCCCCATCCTTTGATACATGTGTCTCGTGAGGGTCGCGTGCATAATTAAAAGCGGGCCGACAGATCATTTCAAAAGAGAGCGAGCCACGCACAACGTGTACCGCCCGAATAATGTGATGTTGATGGGTCATTGTTCCTTGCAACTGAATGGGCATAAAGTCCGTTATCTCCCCAACACCATCAATCGTGAGAAAGCGTGTAACAATGATATTCGTCTCTGGAATGTATATCTGTTTATGCCCCATCCCTGGCGTTTGTGGAGGTTGAATACAAAAGAACCCCCCTTTTTGAGCGTCGAGTATCCCTCCAAAAACACTTGGGGAATCAAAACGAGGGATACAACACCAGTCAATTGAACCGTTTTTGCCCACCAGTGCCACCGTATGCAAATCCCCAATAACGGCGTAATCCTCAATTGGCTGGTATTGACCTGAAAGTTGTGGGGAATCTTCAGATTTGCCCTGATCTTGCGTTTTTTGCTGTGCCATATGTGGTTCCCTTCCGAAATAATGGTTTGTATTAGTAGACACGGTTTGTAACGGTGATACGTAGATAGTCGGGTAAGCGAATAGCCAGAAGTGCATTGCTGCGAAATATTATCTGCCTGTTCAGTTGGAATGTCAACCATTCGTCTGGTTATCGCGTTCGCCTCATTTTTTGCGGATGCCCTGGGTGCGAAAACTGTAGAGCGTGTCCCTGATTACCCGCTTACTTCTACTTCATATTGGTGATATACTCGTATTAAAACGGTAGTAATCACGCAAGATTTTAGCGCAGGAGTATATCTATGTCAGCACCCATCGAATCCCTACGCATTCTGGCCGTTGATGTCGGCACAGGTACTCAAGACATTCTGCTTTTTGAAAGTGGCAAAACGATTGAGAATTGCTTTAAACTGGTCATGCCTTCACCCACGGTCATTATCGCAGACCGAATCAAACGCGCTACCGAGCATGAGCAGCCAATCCTACTCACTGGCGTCACAATGGGCGGCGGTCCCTGTCACTGGGCAGCTCGCGATCACGCCCTTGCCGGTTATCCCGTCGCGGTAACACCTGAAGCGGCACAAACATTTGATGACGATCTCGCAATGGTTGCGCAGATGGGCTTTGAGCTTATTGATGAGCAAGAAGCGGCGCGGAGAGCGAAGAACTCAAATGTTGTGCATATTGAGCTACAAGATTTTAACGCCCAGGCCATCATTACTGCCCTGCAAGCGTTCGATGTTAGCCCGCGTGTTGATGCTCTGGCTATCGCGGCATTCGATCACGGTGCCGCACCTCCGGGCATCAGTGACCGCCGTTTCCGCTTCGATTTTATTGCCAGAACCGTTCATCAGGAGCCTGTACCGGGTGCCTTCGCCTATCTTGCGCAACAGGCACCGACCGAATTGACTCGTTTACGCGCCATTGCCGGGAGCGCGG
>DATGJV010000878.1:0-9205 GCA_035295005.1 Ktedonobacteraceae bacterium
ACAGATTGAGATTGTGGATGTATTCCGCCGTGCCGAAGATGTGATGCCAGTCGCCGATGAAGCCATTGCGATAGGAGCGAAGGTTCTCTGGCTCCAACTTGGCATCATCAACGACGCAGCTGTGCAAAAAGCTGAGCAAGCTGGTTTAATCGCTGTGCAAAATCGCTGTATGAAAATCGAACATGCCCGTTTCTTCGGCGGTCTGCACACCGTCGGATTGAATACAGGCGTAATCATGTCCAAAAAACTGTAGCAATAGTGCGCATACAGCATGAAAATGGCAACAAGTTGGGCATCGCTCAACTTGTTGCCATTTTCATGCTGTATGCGCACTATTGCTATCTCTGGCACCTTGCTTTTCTCATAGAAGTAAGTCTATACTTGAGTATGGTATTTCGTCTTCGAGCATTGCTCACCTCAACACGTTATTTTTGTAAGGGGGAAATTAGAATGTCCGGTTTGCTCAAGCACTGGCGCATTGTCGCGCCTGTTATCCTCATCTGCTCGTTATTGCTAACCGTTGTGCCGTCAGCTATGGCAGCTTCGGTTGGTCATGGTGCCTCTCCGTCTAGCTCTAAAGAATACTATCTGGCTCTGGGCGATTCGCTGGCCTTCGGGTTTCAGCCCAACCTTGATTTCCGGCATGGCTATGTAGATGATCTCTCCAAATATCTGGTCGCACATGATGATGAGTTCCAGCCCGTTGCCAATATGGCCTGTAATGGGGAAACCAGCACAACGATGCTGAATGGCAAATGCCCTTACCCCTCCATACGCAAATATCCCTATAAAGGCGCACAATTCGAGGCCGCGCTCGATTACCTGCACCAGCACGCAGGTCATGTGGCGCTCGTCACTCTTGATATTGGTGCGAACGATACCAAGAACGACATTAACCTGCAAACGTGCAAAATTGAGAAGCAAAAGTTCGCGACGGACCTGGCAACACTTGATAAGAACCTGACGCACACCATCTTGCCGCAATTAGAGGCGGCATTGACCATCAACGGGCAGGCAACGGGTCAGTTGATCGTCATGAACTATTACGATCCATTTCAGAATATCTGCTCCGATACCGTCCCATTCACAGAGGAACTGAACCAGCATCTCGGCAACGACGTTGGCGACTATGGCACCTTTGTAAACGTGTTCCATGCCTTCGGCGGCGCAAAAGTTCCCAATCCAAACATCTGCTCCTACACCTGGATGTGCCAGAAAGTGCCGGATATCCACGCCACCGACCTCGGCTATCGTGTGATTGAAGACGTTTTTGAAGATGCGCTTCAGAGTGAGATACTGGCATAACGTGATTAGGTTGGGTATGAAAGATTGTGAAGAGAAGGGACAAGCCTTTGTAGACCATTTTGTACGATTGTACAAAATGGTCTACAAAGATCACTTTGTACAATCGTACAAGGTGATCATTTCAGGGTGTACTATGGAATAGCAAGTGCAAGTAATATGGCTGGCGCGACCGGATATAATTCGTCCCCATCCATAACAAACCACTCACTTTCGCTTAGATCGTCCATACTTTAGCATCAGTGAACGCCGCCTCCCCCGAAAGCGTCACGATGCCTACCTGACCGCTCGTGAATGTGCTATCGCTCACAGTTGTAATGAGTTGTTGATTAATGTAGAGGCTAATAGTACTTCCTTGAGCAACGACTCCTAACAAATTTGTCGCACTCAGCGCACTGCTTGTACCACTTGTCACTACTCGAGAGTCACCAAATTTATCAAAGTATACCTTGAGATAGTAATCACCGCTACTATCTACCAGGAAGTAATAGAAGTGTGTTGTTGAACGGTCTGCTCGAAAAACGATACCACCGTACTTACCTAAGAGAATAGTCATCTGCACCTGATAGGCGAAATTACTGAAGTTCGTAGATAACGCAAGGCAGGAATGGAAATAACCGGCGAGAGGTATAGATGTATGGTAAGCGCCCCCGGTAAATGTACAATAGCCGCTATCACGTTCACCTTCTTCCCACCCATAACCTCGACTATTATCAGTAAGTGGATCATTTAAGGCAAGTGTGCCACTACCAAAGGGATTATTTTGTGCTGCTATTGCTGTTGCTGTAGCATTGCCATTAATAATTGACTGAGCTGTCGCTGTGGCATTCACGTTATTAGTTCCAGCAAGTGCAGTTGCGGTCGCAATTGTGCTTCTATTTACCGATGCCGAAGCGGTAGCATTCAGTGAAGTTGCCGTGGCATTTCCTCCACTTGATGATGTTCCAGTACCCGCCTGAAATTTGGTAGCTCCATTGTTGCTGGCAAGAGAAGGAGAATTGGCACTTGTAAAGAATTTGTACATACCAAAACTTCCAGATAAGAGAACAAACACTAACAACAGGATAAGAGCTAGAAAACTCTTTGAATGTTTTCGTACATGTTGGGTTGCAACAAAATCAGGAGCAACCAACGTGGCTTCTGTCATACCAGAGCGCGTAGTTGATTGATTAATGGCCGGCACAGGTTCTTGATTTGCAACAAACGCAGTTTTATCTACTGGATTCTTGATAGTCGAAGCAGCCTCTACATTTTCTTTAATGAATTGTGAATCAGAGATATTAGGTGCAAATACGATTGAGCTACGTACAATGGGAGGTACCAGCCCCACCTCACTTTGCATGTGTGAAGCCTGTTGAAAGGCGTGAGCAAAAGTAGATACCGACACGAAACGTTCTTCCGGTTTTTTTGCAAGCGCCTGGAGAATCACACTATCAACATCATGTGATAGCTGCGGAGAATACTTACTTGGTGGTACTGGCATCGTCATAAGGTGCTGGTACATCATTTGTCCTGGGCCACCACGAAATGGGAGTTGACCTGTCAGAAGTTGATACATCATAATTGCTAGAGCATATTGATCGGTAGCAAGTACAGGATGGCCTTCCCATTGTTCCGGTGCCATATAAGTTGGCGTTCCACGGATAGCCTGACTGGTGTTAGAATTTGCCGAGATAAACTTCGCAATACCGAAATCGGTGAGCAATAAGTCGGGTACTCCTGCATCTTTCCAGCCTCGTATAAGAAAATTTTGCGGTTTAACATCCTGGTGAATAATTTGTTGGTTATGTGCGTATTGCAGCGCATCAGCAGCTTGTTCCAATATCTGTATAGTAACTTCTAATGAGAGTGCTTGTGACCCGTCATTGCTACGAAGTCGCAACCATGTCCCAAGAGAACCTTCTCCATAATAGGGCATCACCATATAGGTCAGTGTATGATCGTTTACAATACTTTCGCCAAAATCGAAGAGAGTAAGAATATGCGAGTGATCGAGGCTGGCAATAGCTCTGGCTTCTCGCTCAAAAAGCCGATTTGCTTCTCGTGTTGCCTCTGCATCTGGATAAGGTGCCATTTCACTGCGAATAACTTTGATTGCAACTTGCCGCTTAATACGAGTATCTTCTGCAAGATACACTTCACCCATGCCACCACTACCGATGAGACGTTGTAAAAAGTATCTCCCCAGTTGCATACCATCAAAAGGCATTTGTTGACCTCACATTTCATTTGTCAGTAGAAATAAAATTGGATGAACTATTATTCGCGTTATTATAACATGCCAGTTCTTCATTTGAAAGCACAGGCTATAGATGTGAAACTGGTCTATTGAATCAAGCACAATTCTACATAATCAGTAATAAAAGTGTCCCTGCTCTTTACATGTTAAAGAGCAAGGACACGGGTTAATAGGTAGAGGGGGTTACTTTACATAGGTAGCAACAATCACCCGCCTCAGCCAAAAATTCATGCCAAGAAAGCTGGCATATTGTAATTTCCATCCTGCCGAAATCATGCGTTGACAATCGCTTTGGAAACGTCCTGCCGCGGAACTGAAGCCGAAAATGCCAGACTTATAGAATTTCACTTCTTGCATCTGCTGTGACTGTTGAGGTTGCTGAGACTGAAACGGTTGAGCCGAAAGACCTTGCTCATATTGTTTTGCCATATGTTCACTCCTTTTGCGTTTGACGAAATTTGGGATATACTTGCTACATTTTCATTGTACAGTTGTCACCAAATCTTGTCCTGTCCATACATATGTACAGATAGACATTGCCCAGAAAATCAGCGTTTTCCTGTTACACTCATCACTCGCGTGCCATTTTTTCATGCCTTAAAAACTGTCTAGTTTGCCGCGAAATTGGTATACTAAGATAGACAATAACTTTTCTCAGAAATTGGAGTGTCGGGATGTATGCACGTGATAAAATTATTACTGGTTGATGATCATGGGCCTTTGCGCAAGGCATTGAAAGAGGGCTTGCAAGCAACGGGCGCGGTACAGGTTGTGGGCGAGGCCGCGACTGGACGGGAGGCGGTTGCCAGAGCACTTGAACTGGATATGGATGTCATCCTGATGGATGTGCAGTTACAGGACCCACAGACAGGACGTAATCCTCTCAGCGGTGTCGGTGCGGCAGTCGCGATACGACGCGAGCGGCCTCGTATGCCTGTTGTTTTCTATTCTATTCAGGATGATGATGAATATTATCGCGAGTTTCGTGCAGCCGGCATCCTGACACACTATGCCTATGTGCGCAAAAGTAACTATTTGTTGCCGGGCATGCTGGTTCCTTTGCTGCGAGATGCGGTCAATGGGCGTAGCCTCGTTGACCCGGAAATTGAGGACCGCGTACAGGAGGTGCGCGACCTTGACGAGCAATCGCCGCTCGCCCTGCTGGAACCGAACGAACTGCGCGTCGCGGAACTGGTAGCGCAAGGCATGACCAACGAACAGATTGCCGCTCGCCTCAATCTCCACGACAAACGGGCCGTCAGCCGCACCAATGGGCGTATTTATGCCTCGTGGGGATTGAGCGAAACAGCAGTTGATGATAAGGTAGCGCGGGCAAGAGCTACGCTGATTTATACGCTGAACCGTATGATTATGTGGAATGAGGATGGGCAGGCATTCGTGCAAGACCGGCGCGGCGAGTGGGTTCCACTCTACAAAGAGGATTGAAGAAAGAACATGTCACTCAACGGCTTTCTTGAGCCAGCGAACTTGATACAAACGATTGTCCTGGCGCTCTCCATTTTTAATTTGGTCACTTTTCTCTGGCTGGCATTCACCGTGTGGTTGAATGGCGACCGCCAGACATGGATTGCTCGCATGGGAGTGATTAGCCTGGGCTTTTCGGCCTTTTTCTTTTTCATTCACTCGCTACTCATTTCCAGTCCCATCCCGCGACCGCCAGGGATAGTCTCGCTCGACGCCCTGTGGCACCTGCTCTGGCTACCTGCTCTGGCCGTCCCCTATCTCTGGTTCGCCATCGGTCTGCACTATGCCGCGCTCATCAACGAGGGTTGGAGCAGACGACGACCTTTCTTGCTCATTAGTAGCGGCATCCTGGGCTGCATCGTTCTGGCATTGTTGATTATCTACCGTTCATCATACACGTTTGTTGGCACATTGCGTCTGCTCGCTTATAACGATCTGATCGAGGATACTCATGGCGGCGTATTTTCGCCGCTTATCCTGCTCCCCTTGCTCTTTCTCGTGTACGTCACCTTTTGCGCTATCGGGCCGTGGTTTACACTTGGACGGGTCAACCGGCTGGTACACGCATGCTGGACAACGTGTACTCA
This sequence comes from Ktedonobacteraceae bacterium, assembly GCA_035295005.1. Lineage (GTDB taxonomy): Bacteria > Chloroflexota > Ktedonobacteria > Ktedonobacterales > Ktedonobacteraceae > DATGJV01. Next base: position 5,614 of record DATGJV010000878.1, read on the forward strand.
ACGTTTCGGATGGATGAAACAGGGCAATGATTCAACACTCTCCTTCCGTCGTGCATTGGCGAACACCTTCTGGGACGATCCTACTGAAGTTGAACTGTTGGAAGAGCCTGTCCTCTCATGGCATCTGGCGCGACCCTGGCTGTTTTTAGCGGCAATCTTGATGGTTGGTCTGACAACTATCCTGGGTATTCTTGGCATACTTTCGCTCATCAACTGGATTGAAATCGAACGCGGGGAAGTCGTACATATTGTCCTTCCAGCATTGACCGCTATACCTTTCAATTTGCTGATACTCGATATGATCGCGAATGCGGCAGTTGCGTTCATTATTTTGATCGTTGGCTACTCCATTGTGCGGCACGGTATCCTGATTGAGCGCCCTTTAGCACGACGTGGTTTCTTTGAACAGTGGCGTGGTATCGTCATCGTTGCCACGACAGTCGCTATCTTTATCGCTTTACTGGTAGATTTGACGCATGGTTATCTGGGCGGCATGTTGCTGATTACTATGCTGGCGACCATCGCCTACGCGCTCTTTACCTGGAGTAGCTATACCGCGCATGACCGCTATATCGCCATGCTTGGCCCATTTTTGCACAGCACCAACATCCGCCACTGGCTGAATACCGATCAACAAAAGACGGAGCAGGGATTGGAAGACCTCTTTTTCCACCTGTGCCAGGATGTGCTGGCGGTACAATGCGCTCGTATGATTATTCTGACCGGTCCTGTGCGTCGCAGTTTCAGCTATCGTTGGCCCGACGCTTCGCAGATCGAGGGTGAACGCAATGCATTGCGTGTCAAACAGCGGCCTTTGCGGAACAAACAGAATAATACACGGAGCAATGAGAACCGCGCACCGACGCGCATACGTATGACCATTAATGGGCAAGCGATGATTTGCTGGGTGTTGCCAATTTACGATGAACTCGGCCTGGTTGCCATGCTCTATCTCGGCCCTCGTGAGGATGGCGGTGTCTTCACCGATGAAGATATGGATTTGGCCCGCGCCTGTGGACAACGCATCCTGGACACTCTCGGCGATCATGAGGCGATGCAAGCCGTCGCGGGTCTGTTACGCCGACGTATCGTGGATGTGAAACTATTAGGGGCGCAACAACGGCGTGTATTGCACGATGACATTTTGCCTCAGATGCACCTCGCACTGCTACAATTGGAAACTTTGCGCTCAAAAGTTCACAGGCACGCGCCAGTACCTGCTACTGCCGTACCGGGAGAGCAACGACGGCAAAATGAACAGGGCAATAACAATGAGGGAATAAGTGCTGACATTGAACCTACATTAGATGAGGCAGTGCAGATGATTACCGATGCACATCGTCGTCTTGCCGCTATGATGCGTGCCACGGCTCCCAGCGCACCACACCGGCTGGAACGTGATGGATTAATGCCAGCCATTCACACCATGCTCAATCAAGACTTCCAACAGGCTTTCGATGAGATCGAGTGGGATGTTTCCGAGGAAACCGCAAACTGTATTGATGAAGTCACACCACCAGCTATCGCGGAACTCATTTTTGCCGCCGTGCAGGAGGCGTTGCGCAACTCGGCCCGGCACGCTCGCGGCTCCGATGTGCATCGTCGCCTCAAGTTGACGCTCAAAGCAACCTGTGGTCGTGACGATCCATTCCTGGAAGTGATTGTGGCCGATGATGGCGTTGGCATTATCTCCGCGAGTAGCTCCACAGCAGGCACCGGCGGCGGTTTGCTGACCCACAGCGCACTGCTCGCCATCGCCGGGGGCAGTCTGACCATCAAGAGCGCCCCCGGCGATGGAGTAACGGTGCGCATACTGTTACCAGTAGAGGCGCTGCGATGACTTATACAGGCAAGCTTACGATAGCTTCAACCCCAGGCAATAAATCTTCGGGGGCCAGTTTGCATATCTCACATGTACTATGCTGGTAGTGCGCATTTCATGGGTCAACTCACCTTTTTATTCATGCCCACACCCCCCTTGTATCCTTCTCAATAAAAGCCTACACTTGTAGTACACCGTCATTTGGGTCATTAGCCTTGCTGTTACCCGCATCTATGGAAAATTTGGATAGCTTGGTAGAAGCCGATTACACAAATGACCAAAGGAGTGGAAATATGATACTGATTACCGGCGCAACTGGCTATATTGGGCGACATCTCGTAGCACGAATGGTGGCACAGGGAGAGCGCCCGCGCTGTCTGATACGCGATACGAAACGAGCGGCAACTATTTTACCTGCCGACAAGGTAGAACTGGTACAGGGCGATACTATTACACCGGCATCGTTACCAACTGCGGTACAGGGAATAGGTACAATTGTTCACGCCGCTTTCATCACGGCTGACCACAAGCAATCCACGGGGAACCATTACGAGGAAACTAATGTACAGGGAACTCGTAATCTGATTCAAGCGGCAAAGGATGCCGGTGTGCAGCGTATGATTGAGATTAGCGGACTTGGCACCCGACCCGATAAGCCCGGTACCTATATGGAGGGACGCTACCAGGCAGAAAAATTGCTGAAAGAGAGTGGCCTGGACTGGACAATTATCCAGCCATCGGTGCTGTTCGGCAAGGATGCGCCGTTTATCAAAGGGCTGGCAGACCTGATTCGCTCAGCACCTGTTGTGCCTCTGATTGGAGGCGGCAAAGTACTGTTCCAGCCCATTTATGTCGAGGATGTGGTGACGATTATTCTGAACGTACTGGAAGACCCTGAACGCACAAAGAATAAAACCTATACCATTGGCGGCCCCGCTTACCTCTCTTTTACGCAGGTCATTGACGCACTACTGCATACGATGCATAAAACTCGTATCAAAGCTCTCGCGCCCACTCCATTAGTAGGCGTTGGTGCCGCGGTCATGGAGGCGGTGTTGCCAAGACCACCATTGACGAAAGCTGCTATGACACTGTTCACGTTTGATAATACCACTGATCTCAACTCCGTTGAGCGCGATTTCGGCTTCGTTCCTCTATCGTTTATTCAATACTTGCAAGAGCATGGGATATAGTACCACTGCGGAAGTAGCTGTGATATAATCTCAGGGTGTGCAAGAAATAATTATTGGGGAGGCACACCCTCTTTTTGCTATCCAAAATAAAGAACGAGGAGCGTTTTACATACAGGTGGGAATTGTACCTTTGTAGCCGATGCAGAAATAATTGCCATAATTACCCATTATGCTAGAGGATGGAGGAAATAGCTTGGCGGTACCACCCGATTCTTCATTGAATACGAATAATGATCTACGCCTCATCAGCGACTCATTGCTAAATATTTCACGCACATTACATGAGCATACGCATAAACTGGAGGTCGCTGTCGAAGGGACGTATGCAGGGAGCGGCAGTGATCCGCGCATTCGCCTGCTCAGTGAAACGTTACATCTTTCGCGTATCGCGGATTTAGAAATGGGCCGCATGAATCAGGCGATGCTGCGTATCATGCAAACATTCCAGGCGCAAAATGGGCAAACTCCTACCAATATGGCACCTCCTTCAACTCCACCTACTCCTGTTCCCTCAACTTCCAGGGGCTTTGATCGTGACCGCGAACGCGAAGCCCTTACGACTATTAGCAATTTGAAA
>DATGJV010000879.1:0-5113 GCA_035295005.1 Ktedonobacteraceae bacterium
CATCCTGCCGTTCATTTCAGATGTTGTCTTCATTCCGTTGGAGATGTTTGTTGCCGCGGTGCAAGCACTTGTTTTCGCCATGCTCACACTTGTCTTCCTACAAATCGCCACAACGAGCGAACACGACGAGCCAGAGAGTGAACACGAAGCACGCGAGGATTTTGCGCGTAACGAACAAGAACACACCCCGGCAGCGGCAGCACGTTAACACGGTTAATGCGGTTAATACGGTTAACGCGATGTGTTCCGCGTTGTTTATACGATCACAAAGATTGCTACTCGCAGAAATTGTTGCTGCGATTGCATAAATTAATTGAATCAACAGCTTTATCCACAAGGAGGATTTTTCTCATGACTGGTAATATTAGTACGCTGGCAGTGGCGCTGGCAATCGGCCTGGGGGCCATTGGACCTGGCATCGGTATCGGTATCGCCGCCGGACAGGCACTGAGTGCCATCGGTCGCAACCCCGAAGCCGAACCGATCATCCGCGTAAACATGTTCATTGGTCTGGCGTTTGCCGAAGCCATCTCTATTTACGCGCTGGTTATCTCGTTCATCCTCACCGCGAAATAGAACTCCTCTTGCTTACATATCGTGTAGGGGTACCCGCTAACAGGTACCCTCTCTATCTCTAGCGAAAGGAGGCGCACATAGTGGTGCAGATACTTAGTGCAGCCGTTGTGGGCGATCTATTAGGTGGGCTTGGCATCAATACTATTGCCTTCCTGTCACAGCTCGTTAGCTTCGGTATCGTTTTCTGGATTCTGTGGAGATGGGGCTTACCCGCTATCACTAAAACCATTGATAAGCGGAACGCTGTCATCTCGGAAGGCGTTGAGAACGCAGAAAAAGCCAGGAAGGCCCTTGAGGACGCGAAGAAAGACGCCGAGCAATTGCTGCTCGATGCTCGCAGACAGGGGCAAGAGACCATTGCACAGGCAACCAGAGCAGCCGAGAACGAGGCCAACCGCATTCGTGAAGAAGCCGAGGCCCGCTCGAAGCAGATTGAACAGCAGTATGCCGAGCGCATCCAGCAGGAAGCTGCTCGCGCCCGCGCGGAACTGAATCGTCTGGTGGTAAACCTGACTATCAACGCCGCCAGCAAAGTTATTAGCAAGTCCGTTGATAGTAGCGACAACCGCCGCCTGGTTGAAGAGTTTGTCACCAGCAGTAATAGTGGCAACGGCGACAATCGGGCAAAGGAGCAGTAATGCCTACAGGAGCGATAGCACGCCGCTACGCGGGGGCCATGTTCGACATTGGGCTGCGACAAAACCAGCTCGACCGCACACTTGAGGACGTGCAAGGGATCGCGCAAGTGTTCGCGCACCGCACATTGGCCTACCTCCTGCGCGAGCCGAAGGTACCCGCGAAACGCAAAGAGACAGCGATACGTCAGACGTTGACGGATAAGGTGCTGCCTTCGTCGCTCAATCTCGCACTGCTCGTTGTCCAGCGCGAACTGGTGGATGTAATGCCGAATATCGCCAGGGAACTCGAACAGCTGGTCCTGGACTATAAGAACGAGGCGAAAGCAGTCGTTACAACGGCAATGCAGATTGACAATGCGCAGCTTAACGAAATTAAGCATGCGCTCGAACGTATGACTGGTAAAACAATTATTACGCAGACAAAGGTGAGACCCGACATTCTCGGTGGGGTCATCGCTCGTGTTGGTGACCAGGTTATTGATGGCAGTGTGCGCTATCGCCTATCGGTACTCAGAAGACAACTGTTACGGGATGTTTCCAGTAGCGACATTGATTTTTTTTCTGAGGGCGGCAGCGATAGCGATCATATTCCACAAAAACCCACTGATGACGGCATGATTCCCCCGGAGAATACGGTTGAAGCGAGTCGCAAACAATAGGGTATAGAACCGAGGAGGAACGACGATGGCTTCCTGGGCTGATGAAATCAGTGCCATCATAGAGAAAAACATCACTGGCTTCGGTGGCAGCGAGACAGAGACCGCCAGCGTAGGTACCGTTATCGCGGTACAGGACGGTATCGCTCGTGTGTACGGCCTGCAAGATGTGCAATATCTCGAACTGGTAGAATTTCCTCGCACCGGCATCATGGGCATGGCCTTCAACCTTGAAGAAGAGACGGTCAGCTGCCCGATCCTGGGCGATTTTACACAAATTAAAGAAGACGACGAAGTGCGTACCACCGGACGGGTAGTTGCCGTTCCCGTTGGCGATGCTATGATCGGGCGCGTGGTCAATCCCCTCGGTGAGCCGATTGACGACCGCGGACCCATCAATACTACTAAGACGCGCAATGTCGAGCGCGTTGCCCCTGGCGTCATCACCCGTCAAAGCGTGGATACTCCCGTACAGACCGGTATTAAAGCGATTGATAGCATGATTCCTATCGGTCGCGGTCAGCGCGAGCTGATTATTGGCGACCGCCAGACAGGTAAAACTGCCATTGCGCTTGATACCATCATCAACCAGAAAGGCAAGAATCTTATCTGTATCTATGTCGCCATCGGACAGAAGAACTCTTCCGTGGCGCGTACAGTCGAGATTCTCAACCAGCACGGCGCGATGGAGCATACAATTGTGGTACTGGCAGGGGCATCCGAACCCGCTCCGTTGAAGTACCTCGCCCCTTATGCCGGGTGCGCAATCGGCGAAGAGTTCATGGAGAACGGCAAAGACGCGCTGATCATTTACGATGACCTGACGAAGCATGCTGAAGCGTATCGCAACATTTCGCTGATCATTCGCCGCCCTCCTGGTCGCGAAGCGTTCCCTGGCGACGTGTTCTACCTGCACTCGCGTCTACTTGAGCGGGCAGCACGCCTGAACAAGGACTACGGTAACGGTTCTCTGACGGCGTTGCCGATCATTGAGACCCGCGCTAACGACATCTCGGCCTACATTCCGACGAATGTCATTTCGATTACAGATGGACAGATATTCCTGGAAACCGACCTGTTCAACTCTGGTGTGCGCCCCGCTATTAACGTCGGTCTCTCGGTCTCGCGTGTGGGTAGTAGCGCCCAGACTCGCGCTATGAAACAGGTAGCAGGTTCACTGCGCCTCGACCTCGCCCAGTTCCGCGAACTGGCGGCGTTCGCGCAGTTCTCATCCGACCTGGATAAGGTCACGAAGGCCCGTATTGACCGTGGTCAGCGTCTGACAGAAATCTTGAAGCAGCCACAGTACCAGCCAGTACCAGTTGAAAAACAGGTCATGATCATCTTCGCCGCTACCAACGGCTACCTGGATGATGTGCCAGTTGATGCTGTAGGCGCATGGGAGAATGCGTTCTATCGCTACATGGATGCCAACAAGCCAGAAGTCGGACAGACCATCATTGAACAATCCGTCACCGGAAAAAACAAAATGTCGGATGACCTGTTGAAGCAGTTGCGCTCTGCTATCGAAGAGTATAAGCAAACCGCGGCCCCGGACACCAACAACTCGGCGCAGGTGCAGCAGCAGAAGCAAGCGGCTCAGCAAGCGGCTGGCACGAATAGTGATGCGTCGCGCTAAGAGGCAAGGAGGACAAAGCCATGCCATCAACCCGTGAAGTACGGCGGCGCATACGTTCGGTAAAAAATATGGCGCAGATTACTAAAGCCATGCAAATGGTGGCGAGTAGTAAGATGCGCCGCGCGCAGGAGCGTGTGGAGGACGCACGCCCCTACGCCGACCAGATTCGGGCGCTCGTCTCGCGCCTCGCCAACGCCACCGGCGAAGATATTGGTGAAGGTGTTGCGTTGTTGAAAAAACGCTCCGTGCATACTATTGGTGTTATTGTTGTGACGCCCGACCGTGGATTATGCGGCGCGTTGCCCAGCAATATCAACCGGCGAGCCGCGCTCACCGCACGCGAGGAGTCGGATGAACTGGCACAGCAGGGTCAGCATCCAGGTGTTGACTTTATCGCAGTCGGTCGCAAAGGACGCGATTTCATCATACGCACACAGCAACATATGATAGCCGAGTTTGTCAACTACGGCGATAAACCGTCGCTGGCAGATGCAAGGGCGATAGCACAGGTAGCGGTGGATTCGTTCCAGAAAGGCGAGGTTGATGTAGTCTTCCTGGTCTATCCCCAGTTTGTCAATACCGTGACGCAGAAGCCGATCTCCGTGCAACTGCTGCCGGTACAGCCGCCTGAAAGCAGCGAGGAAGACAAACAAAAGAGCATTGATTACATTTACGAACCAGATGCCCGCAGCATTTTTGAGGCTTTACTGCCACGCTACGTGGATGTAGTGGTCTATCAGGCTTTGCTAGAAACCATTGCCAGCTTCTATTCAGCGCAGATGGTAGCGATGAAGAACGCCACCGACAATGCACAGGAGCTGACACAGGACCTGACCCTTGCGTACAACAAAGCCCGTCAGGCCGCCATCACCACCCAGATTCTGGAGGTGGTAGCCGGTGCAGGCGCATTATAACTGTAGGGGCCGATTTATCGTGCCCATCGCCGATTTATCGGCCAGTGTCCACATTGCTGATAAATCGGCGATGGGCACGATAAATCGGCCCCTACGTAGCTGATAGTGGAGAATAAAATACATGGCAACAGAAATTGGCACGAAAGGTAAAGTCGTGCAGGTGCTGGGGGCTGTCGTAGACGTAGAGTTTCCCCCCGATAAAGTACCGCAAATCTATAATGAGGTCCGCGTGCGCCCCGCGAATTCCGATCACGACCTCATTCTTGAAATTGAGCAACTCCTCGGCAACAACTGGGTGCGTTGCGTAGCGATGGGCGCTACCGATGGCTTGCAGCGCGGCGTAGACGCCTACGATATGGGTCACTCCATCTCGGTTCCCGTTGGCGATCAAACCCTCGGTCGTATCTTTAACGTCCTCGGTCAGCCGATTGACAACAAACCGGACGTTCCCGATGCCCCGCACCGCCCAATTCACCGTGAGGCACCCACGCTGGAAGACCAGTCCGCGAGCGTCGAAGTCTTCGAGACTGGCATCAAGGTTATTGATCTCGTCTGCCCCTTCATGAAAGGCGGAAAGATTGGCGCCTTCGGCGGCGCTGGCGTCGGCAAAACTGTTATCATCCAGGAACTGATTAACAATATCGCCAAAGGCCACGGAGGCTATAGCGTTTTCGCCGGTGTGGGAGAACG
>DATGJV010000880.1:0-5963 GCA_035295005.1 Ktedonobacteraceae bacterium
CCATCGGATTGACGCAAATGCGATGCCAGGGCCGGTAAGAAGCGATTCTGCTCCAACACCTCCATCACCTTGCGCACGCGCTCGTTGCGTTCCTCCTCCGGCCCCATACGGCTATATTCCGGTTGCTCCAGAATATTAATGACGCCTTCGCGATAGAACACATCGCCCAGCGGGTCGCCATGTTGCTCCAAGATATGCGCAATCGTGTTGCCCACCAGGTGTTCGACCGGCGAAAGGTCGTATTTTTGTAGGAGTGTATTGACCTCAGCCGCGCTTTTCCCTGAGAACAATTCGTTCAGGTAGGTGGCTAATGCGCTCAGTTCCTCTTGCTGCAATGGCTCTTCCAGCAACAATCGCTGCTGTTTCACCGTGCCATCCAGTAGCACCAGCACCATGTGAGCCGATAACTCGGTCACTGACAGCACCTCGAAATGTTTGAGACGACCCTGTTCCGCACGTGGTGGCGTCATAACTGCCGCGCTATGCAGCAGCCGGGCCATCACCGAAGCAGTCAGGCGTACCCACTGGTCGAGTTGATCCTGCACTTGATAGAACTGGTGACGGATGAGCCTCTGCTCGTCAAGCGAGAGCGCCGATTCCCGCATCAAGTGTTCCACGAAATAGCGGTAGCCTAGATCGGTTGGCACCCGTCCTGCCGAGGTATGCGGCTGATAAATCAGCGCGGCCTCCTCAAGCCCTGCCAGTTCGTGACGAACTGTGGCCGAACTGAAATTCAGGCCATACTTACGCACCAGCGTCTCGGAAGCTACTGGAGTCGCGGTATGAATATATTCTTCAACCAGAGCGCGTAATATTTGTTGTTTACGTTGGCTCAGTGGTGTCATCACCGTTGCGCACCCCTCCCCAACAGAGTATGTTGGTATGATACGATGTTTGTCAAGCACGATTGCTAGCAGTCTCATGCCGAGACTGCAAATATAGAATAGCACTCACCGGGGGAGATTGTCAAGTGGGATAGGCAAAAAGTTTACAGGACTTGTGATTTATTGTCGTGTGCCAGGGTACCCGCAAGGGGATACCCCTACGATACACGCAGCACGTGTATCGTAGGGGTATCCCCTTGCGGGTACTCTGGCACACTTGCCATTCCAACAGGAATTACGGGTTCCCATTGCCAGTGCCGGGTGTACTGGAACCGCTTACCAATCCCTGCTGTTGCGGAATCTCACTCGGCAGCATCCAGTCGCAGTTAGTGCCACTGGTGCCAAGTCCGTTCGCAGCCGAAACACACTGCTTCACGACTCCCGCCGGAGGGTTGAATGTTTGTGGTGGGAACGTCTCGCTGATGTGACCGCAAGGAATCTGGTCGGTTGCCACATCGCACATGCCGCTGACGCGAGCGATGACACTATGCCAGATGGGGGCCGCGCCAGTGATACCCAGCACATTGTTCATAGGCGCATCGTTAGCATTACCTGACCAGACCCCTACAACAACACTGGAGGTATAGCCAACAGTCAGATTATCCTTAAATTGATCTGTTGTGCCTGTTTTAGCCGCGACATCAGGATACAACGGGTCTTGCTGGTTGCCATATTCCGGCCAGAACGAGAGAACGTGGTCGGGCCAGAATTCTGCCGCACGGGCATATTCGTCCGAGAGAACTGAAGTCATCAAGAAGGCGATTTGCGGACTGATGACCTGTGAGCCGCCTGGATTATTCGGGTCAAGATGGTAGAGATGATGACCGTAGTTGTCCCAGATGTCCAGTACGAAATGCGGTGGGACGCGCACGCCGCTGTTGGCGAAGACTTGATAGGCCCCGACCATTTGATAGAGCGGGATAGCATTGGTGCCAAGCGCGAGCGAGTTAACCGAATCCAGATTGACGTTGATGCCGAAGCGGCGTGCTGTGGTGATGATATTATTGAAACCGGCATAATAGGATGCCTTGACGGCAGGGACGTTGCGCGAATCGGCAGTCGCGATACGAATGTTTGAGTTTGTATTCGAGTACGGTGGTTGCCCATCAACGTGGTAATCGGCGGGAGTATAAGCGCCGGCAATGGGTTGTCCACTGTAGCCGTTGGGGAAGTAGGTCTGGAAGTCGGGTAATACCAGACCTGGATACAAACCCTGCTCGAATGCTGTTGTATAGATGATGGGTTTCATAGCCGAACCGGGCTGGCGTGCGTCTACCGCGAGGTTGTTCTGACCGCCAGTCTCCTTGTCGGTCGAGTTATAGTCCGCTCCTCCGTCCAATGCCAGTATCTCGCCTGTCTTTGCCGCCATCACTACGACCGCCGAATCTTTGACATTGTTCGTAAAAGCAAGCGGGCCGTAATTGCCATATTGGAAGGGTTGCACCTCTTGCTCGTATAGATGGCGGTGTACCGCGCTTTCCACGTAATTTTCAAGGCCGGAGTCAATACTCGTATAGATATTCAGACCGCCGGTGATCAGCGTATTGCCAAGCTGGGCGGATAATTGCTGAATGACCCAGTTGACGAAGTATTGATCACCGTGATAGTAGACGTGCTGGTAGCCGGTGAAGGTCGTTTTCGTCATCAGATTTTCGGCCTGAGCGATCATAGAAGGTGTGATTTGCCCCAGGCCAGCTACTGATATTTGGTAGCGCACCATCTGTTGCAGGGTGTAATCCTGGCGGTTAATGGCATAGCTTTTAGCAGCCGCTCCAAGCGTCGGGTCGAGGCTGACGGGGCTTTGCGGTATACTTGCCAGCAGTGAGGCACGCGCCAGCCCAAGCAATGGGCTGCAATATTTTGAAGTGGCGCAGTGGGCCGGGTCGCATTGCGCGATGTGCGCGGCATCGCAGTTGAGATAGTAGACACCGGGAGTACAGTTGTGGTTTTGATCGCACTGGGGCTGCAAGTGGAAATAATCTTCAACGGCGGCCTCGACGCCCAGGTCTTGCGCACCAAAGGGAGCGATATTGAAGTACATCTCCAGGATTTTCCATTTGGGGTATTGTTGTGTCAGGCCAATTGCCAGCGTCGCTTCCGGTATTTTGCGGTTGAGCGTATCCTGGGTGTCGTGCGTCAAATTTTTGATCAACTGTTGCGTGAGCGTACTACCGCCGCTCTGTACGGAACCTGCTTGAGAATACTGGACGGCGGCACGCACAATACCCGTCGGGTCTATACCTGTATTTGTCCAGAAGGTTGGGTCTTCGGCGGAGGTCATTGCATCTTGCAGCACCTGCGGAATGTATTGATAGGCGACAGGAGTGCTGCGTCCACCACCTACTCTTGTATCATACAAGTCGTAGAGGAGCAGCCCATTACGGTCGTAAATATGTGTTGTCTGGCTGATTTGCTGATTTGCCAGCCCCTGTAGAAGCGGCAACTGGCTCTGGTAATAGCCATAGGCGTAGGCTGTTCCCCCGGAAGCCAGGATAATCATGAGCAGGAGGAGGGCGGCAATGACACCACCCCAGATTTTGCCCTTCTTCGGCTGGGCCTTTCTCCATCGCTCACGCCGATGCTTCATTTGCAGAGCAATGCGGATGGTGCGCGAGCGTTTCCACTGCTTTGATTTTGTCTGCGTTGGCAGCAGTGGTCGGGGTGGTGCTACTGGTGGACGATAGAGTACCAGCGGGTTTTGATCCGCAGGTGGTACTGCGGCAACCCTGCCTGACCAGCGGCGCACCGTCTGCATGGTATTCGCGACCCAGTGCTGTGGCCGTGGTTGCTGCTGACCTGGAGGGAGCAATGGCCCTTGCTGCGGCGGCATCTGTTGCGGACTTTGTGGCCTCTGAGATGGCATCTGTTGTGGCACCGACATTGGTGGCAACGGTGAATATGGTGTGGGCGCGTGGCCCTGGCGGATCGGTGGTAAAGGAGAATATTCCGGTGGTCCCTGGGTTGGCGGCATTGAAGTAGGAGAATATTGATAAGGCCCCGGCCTCTGTTGCTGCTGTTGTTGCTCGCGATAGCCGCTCAGTAGATTACCGGTGCGCGGTCGGCCATTACCATTGTTGTCATCTGGTTGATGTCCATTCCCATGCGAGTTCCGTTGGTTCCAAAGGTTATCACTCATACTTTGCTACACACCCTTATAGTTGCGAAGCAGGTTATTGCGCGTCAATTTACCTGCTTATACTAGTCGCTCTTTCTTTACAAAGAACGAGATAGAAAATCATTTTAGCAACTCTTCGGCATGCTATGAAGAGTTGGTATATGCGTTATATCGCCGCCCGACTACTACCCTGTCTACTTCACCATGTAGCGTTCTGGCTTATCTTTGTTAACGCCGCGTTGGTAGGCATTTTAACAGAATGGCCTATTCAGGCCATATTGTTAAAATGTTCCTTAACCCGCTTTAACCTGCTTTGCCGCCACCTCTGACTACGCCGCCCTGTTGTGGGACATCGGAGGGCAACATCAAGTCGCAGTTGGAGCCGCCAGAGCCGAGGCCGTTAGAGGCTGAGACGCATTGCTGTATCAATCCTGGTGGTTGTGGGAAGGTGCGGTCGCCGAAATGGAAGTTAAAATTGCCGCAGGGAATGTTGGCACCGTCAAGGTTGCAGCCACCCATGACGCGCTCAATGACACTGTGCCAGATAGGGGCCGCCCCGGTGATACCGATGACGCCTTGCATTGGTGCATCGTTGGCGTTGCCCGACCATGTACCTACTACCACATCAGGCGTATAGCCGATAGTCAGGTTGTCTTTGAACTGGTCGCTGGTGCCTGTTTTGGATGCCACCTGTGGATGGGTGCCATCGGGCAATGTCCAGTCCCACATGGCAAGCACATGGTCGGAACCAAATTCGGGGGCGCGGGCGTTCTCATCGGCAAGGATGGAGGTCATCATGTAGGCAATCTGAGGGCTGATGACCTGCACCCCGCCGGGATGTGCGGGGTTAAAGTGATAGAGGAGGTGTCCATAATTGTCCCAGATGTCCAGCACCATATGTGGCGGAACGCGCACACCGTTGTTGGCGAAGACTTGATAGGCTCCGACCATCTGGTATAACGGAATAGCGTTGGTGCCGAGCGCGAACGAATTGACCGTATCCAGGTTGGCGCTGATGCCGAAGCGCCGCGCTGTCGCGATTACGTTGTTAATACCCGCGTAATACGATGCCTTGATGGCGGGAATATTGCGCGAATCGGCGGTGGCGACGCGAATGTTGGGGCTGGTATTGGTATAGGATGGCTGATTGCCGGTGTGATAGTCGGTGGGCGTGTATGCACCGGCAACAGGTTGCCCACTGAAGCCGTTGGGGAAATAGGTTTTGTAGTCAGGGAGTACAATGCCGGGATACCAGCCCTGCTCGAAAGCAGTGGTGTAGATAATGGGTTTCATGGTCGAGCCGGGCTGGCGTGGGTCTACCGCGAGGTTGTTTTGCCCACCGATCTCCACATCGGTTGAGTTCCAGTTTGCTCCTCCGTCCATTGCCAGTATCTCACCCGTCTTTGCCGCCATCACCACGACCGCGGAATCTTTAACGTTGTATTGTGTGTCAAGTGGCCCGTATGTACCCAGGAATGGCTGGTACTCCTGCTGTGACAGGTGGCGATAGACTGCTCGTTCCACATAGGCTTCGAGGTTCGCATCAATGGTAGTGTAGATATTGAGGCCGCCATTAACCAGGGTGGTGCCGAGTTGGGCCGATAGTTGTTGCACGACCCATGTCACAAAGAACTGGCAGCCGTGGTAGAAGACGTGCTTGTAGCCGGAAAAGGTCATTTTGGCCGTCATTGTTTCGACTTGCGTGATGGTGTCCTGCGTGATTGGCGCAATACCGTCCTCTATTTGCTTGCTCATCATCTGTTGCAACACGTAGTCCTGGCGTCCTAGCGCGAGATTTTTGGCATCCGGTCCCAACGTGGGATCATAACTGGCGGGGTTTTGCGGCAGACCTGCCAGTAACGAGGCTCGCGCTAAACCTAGCAAGGGATCACAGTATTTTGAAGTGTCGCAATGAGCGGGATCGCATTGCTTGAGATGGGCCGCGTCGCAGTTGAGGTAGAAAA
>DATGJV010000881.1:0-4356 GCA_035295005.1 Ktedonobacteraceae bacterium
ATCATGGTGGGGATTCATCCCGCAACGCTGGGCTCTCAAGTTCTGTGGTTGGTGCTTCCCCCTGCCCTGATCATCCTGAGCATGAGCTCATGGGCTTGCTTGAGAACCCTTCCGCGTTGGCTTCTGGGAGTGCAGTGTGGTGTCTGCATACTCGGCTTTCTGCTTCAGTTGCTTACGTACTTTGCACACCAGGTTCTGGCCTGCTTCGATGTGTGCCATCCAGAAACCGATACACAGATCAGTTTCTGGCTCCTCGTCGGACTCGGCGGGTTTCTGCTGAGCGGCATAGGGGCATTCGTCACGCTGAGCAGATCAAGGTCAAGGAACATGTAGACTGCTCCTGTTTTGCTTTGGTGACTAATCCCACGATGCGCACCGAAATACCCCTTCGGTTGAAATGTCTTCACAGGCTCGTTCAGTCATACTTCCAACCAGATTCTGTTGATATTCTTGCAGGGAAGTCGGCATTCTATTTCCTTTACCCTTATCGCATTTTGAGCTTCAACCCCAATCGCGCTACCTCTGGATTGTTTCCGTAAGAACTCCTTCGCTTTACCGCCCCGATTGCTATTATGCCTTCAGAGTGGCATTGAGAACTCTCGCTTACATTCTAGCAGAATCATAGCAGGATTCTGGCAGGATTCTGGCAACACCATGCTGTTTAAAAGGAAAGATAAAAAGTATGTCGAGTATTGAGAAACAAATAGTGCAAGATACGGAGATTCCGCAGTCTCATCAGTCTGAACAGGTCAAAACACTGTGGATGCTTGCCTGTCGAACGAAGGAGGGACACATGCATCAACTGGTACCATTTTATGCACTCTCCACGGAGGATGCGGAACAGCAGATACAACAATGGCTATCGGAGCAACCGTGTAGTATAGTGCGTATTAGTTTGCGCCTTTTTCCCAATGGATTTGTTATTTGTCGGCAACGCTTGCGGGGAACGATGGCGTGATATTTCCATTCACAATATTGGACCAGTTTCACTCACCACCTCTTCCTCCTATTGCGAAATAGTAAGCTTTCCGCTATCATTTCTTGAGCAAATATGCTACACTTTATGTAGTACCACCACACATTACGTTTCGCATGCCAGTTCAGGGGAAAACATTCACTACTTTAAAGGGGGATTGTATGCAATCTTTACGACTTCCGCGTCTCTTACTCCTCAGTACCCTTTTGCTTATCACCTTGCTTGCCACTACTTCCGGCGCCTCCGCGAGCAGCGTGACCACTCACTCAGATACTGGCACAAGTTCAAGCACAGTTACCTCACCTCAGGCACAGGTCAACTGGGTACAGTTACGCTATGACCCCCAGCATACCGGCCTCAACCCGTTCGAGAAAATTCTCAGCCCTGCTAATGTGGGCCGTTTGCAGGTTGCCTGGACTGCTGCGACAGGCACTACTGTCAATTCTTTTCCCGTCACTTCTTCTCCAGCTGTCGTCAATGGCGTTGTCTACGTCGGTTCAGACGACAATCGCCTGTATGCCTTTAACGCTCAGACGGGAGCCACGCTCTGGTCTGCCGCGACAAACTCTCTTGTCGATTCCTCTCCCGCGGTCGCCAATGGTATCGTCTATGTTGGCTCTTTCGATGGGAATGTGTATGCCTTTAACGCCCGGACAGGAACTCAGCTCTGGACTGCTACGACTGGAGCGTTCGTCTCTTCCTCTCCAACAGTGGTTAATGGCGTCGTCTTTGTCGGCTCAGAGGATGAAAACTTGTACGCTTTTAACGCTCAGACAGGAGCCACGCTCTGGTCCACCGCAACAGGGAACGGTATTACTTCCTCACCCGCGGTAGACAATGGCGTTGTCTTTGTTGGTGTGGGTGATAACCTCGCGGCTTTTAACGCTCAGACCGGGGTTCAACTCTGGTCCACCGCGACGAGGGGAACTATTTATTCTTCACCTGCGGTCGCCAGTGGCGTTGTCTACATTGGTTCAGACGATAAGTACCTGTATGCTTTCAACGCGCAAACCGGGGCTAAGCTCTGGTCTGCTCCGGCAGGCTCTTACGTCCATTCCGCGCCCGCGGTCGCCGGTGGTAAGGTCTTCGTTGGCTCATACGATAATCACGTCTATGCCTTTAACGCGCATACCGGGACTCAGATCTGGTCTGCTCCGACAGGCGCTTACGTCTATTCCTCTCCGGCAGTCGCTAATGGTGTCGTCTACGTCGGCTCAACTGATGACAACGTCTATGCCTTTAACGCACAAACCGGAGCGAAACTCTGGTCTGCTAAAACCGGCTCATTCATCTATTCCTCACCCGCGGTCGCCAACGGCGTCGTCTACATCGGCTCTAACGATGGGAAACTGTACGCTTATGCGTTGCCTCCGAAGGCTTAGCAGCAGCTATAAAATTGATCAGATAGCGATAAAGCCCGGCAACATTGCCGGGCTTTATCGCTATCTGATCAATTTTAATTCTCGAAAGGTTTTTAACAAACCTTGAGGGAAAGCTCAAGAGTAGCTCACGGCTGTCTCAAGGGCCGCGAGCAAAACGTCCATTGTGAAGGGTTTCTGGATTATCTGTACCTGGGGATACATGCGCTTGACGTTATCCAGGTCCTGTGACGAAACGGCAGAAATGACGACGATGGGCATATGGGGGAAGGACTGGCGCATCTGGGCTATCACCTGTACGCCCGAAATCTCTCCTTGCAACAGCAAATCTACCAGCAGAATATCAAATGGCTGAGGAATGACGGCTGACTCCTCAAAGAAAACAGCATCAAGGATATCCCATCCACGCTGGTAAATGGAGACAACATGGTGATTCTGTTCCAACATGACGGTCAGTACCTCACAAATGCTCGGATCATCTTCCAGGACACCTATTTTCATCTTCTCTCCTTGAAATTATGCCAGTCGCTACCATGCGAACATTCGTAAGGTATGCATATTCTTTAGTTACACAAATCATAGCAATATTTAACGCCCCTGTCAACGACAGGCCATGCTTTCATGACTTTTAGACCTGGGCATCTTTGCTTTGCAATCGCTCGATGGCGCGTTCCGTTACCTCCAGACCGGCTTTGAGAACAGCTTCTTTGTATTCGCGCACAAGCATCTGGTATTCGAGCAGGCGAGGGCGACGCGACGGACGGGTAGCATATTGCTGGCGCGCCCATTCCATATGTTCCAGTTGTTTGAGCAAACTGGCCCGATGTTCTATCAGATGGCGGAGAGTCACTTCATCGGATGTCTCGCCGCAGAAGAAAAGTTTGGTCAGGAAGTCGTCTTTGGTGAAACGTGCTGGCACGTCCTCTTGCAGCCAACGGTCGAGTTCCTCGCGCCCGGCTGGTGTGAGATGATACACTTTGCGGTTGGGTCGTGTTTTTTGTACAATAACCTCGGACTCAACCAGTTTAGCAGCACTCAGGTTTTTCAGGGTGGTATAAATCTGGCTATTGCCAGCATTCCAGTAACTGGCAAGCGCCCGGTCGAAAGCCAGTTTGATATCGTAGCCGGTCATTGGTCGCGCTCCCAGCAGACCCAGGATGATATAGCGCAGCGTGTTGCGCGTATACATGCCGTTCTGGTCGTCGCGCTCAAACGGCATAGCGTCAAGTTGTTCTTGCATAGACTCGATTCTTTGCTCTGTGATACTATGTGTTGGCAATTATTATATCATAGCAACATAACGGACATAACGGACATACCCGTTTCGCTATCGCACTGTAAATGGTATACTTAGAGGAGTCAAAAGGGTTAATCCTTTTCTAACCTTCGCCATGTACAGCCGTATATGTTGACAAGGTATTCACTATGCAAAGATAACACGAGGAAAATGGATTGTTAAAAGGAGTAATTAAAGGATGGATGCCCGCTTTTACAACTCAGAAGAAATAGATATCCAACGACTGTCAAATGAATTGGAGAATATGTATCGTGCGCAGGGCTTTCAGGTACAGCAAATAGGCAACACCGATCAGATGATGGTGCAATTGAAAAAGGGGAGCGATTTCGAGGCCATTATCGGCTTGCAAGCTGCGCTCACCGTCATCATTCAACGCTCCGGCGGCGGCGTCCTCGCCATGATTGGACAACAAAAGTGGATGGACAAAGCGGCTGTAGGTGCTGTGGGTATCATCGCGGCCCCCGTTCTCTGGCCGTTGATGATTACGGCAGGTGCCGGCGGTATCCGCCAGGCCAGTCTCGGCAACCAGGTATTGAATGCAGTAGACAATCTGGTGCGTCAACAAAACCCAGGCATCATGATCGGGCCAGTGCCGGTACAGATTATGCCGCAGATTCAGCAACGGTGGTCTCCACCACCGCCGCAATACCTGCCCCCTGGTCAGAGCATTGTTGTCTCGCTGCCGCCACCACAACCTACGGTGA
>DATGJV010000882.1:0-9826 GCA_035295005.1 Ktedonobacteraceae bacterium
TTGCATATGGCACGCCCTGGTAGCTTTCAAAAACTGCCATTGACCCCAGAACAAGCACCGCCGTAACGACAATCTGTACAACAACATGGGTAGCCGACACGGCTCTGAGACCAGCTCTCCTGCGTTTCACATAGTTGAAAATGAGTCCAGCAGCGTAGAGCAAAACAGCAATGACAGGTAGACCAATGCCCAGATAATCTGGCAGGAAACTCTTAGAGCTACCTGCAATCGCGATGATAAAGCTATTATTGATGATCAGTGTGCTTTGTCCATTGAGCAGATTGAGCAGTAACCCGGCGTATCCAATGGACCCTGCCAGTGTCACAATAAAAGCCGGTACACGTAACACAGCGACCAGCAGACCATTGATCAGACCAATAATAGCCCCCGCTACCAGAGCAGCCAGTATCGCTACCCCGGCAGGTAATCCCAGACGCTCTGAACATATCGCCATAATCACCGCGCAAAGGGCACTGACGGAGGCCACGGAAAGATCAATCTCACCAAGCAACAGTACCATAATGCTGCCGAGCCCGAGTATGCCAATGGTGGCAATCTGCCCCCCCATCAGGTTTGAGATATTTTCCGGGTGCAAAAAGATGCCGCCACTCACGATGCTAAAGTAGACCACGACGACAATCAATGTCAAGAGGACAGGAATAAAGCCAAGATCGCCCCGGAGTAGCTGGCCTATCGTGCGGTGTGGCATGTACGATGGTACCTCTACAGAAGCAGCCGCTTTTGCTTGCTCATTAAAGGCGGTCATCTGGGAAGCTTCCGTTGGCTCAGGAGAATCATTTTTCTCAATAATGTCGCTCATCGGTCATTTCCCTCCTAACTAAACAGTATTTTGCTTCGCGCCATTCGTCTCCAACAATTGACCAAATTCCGCGCCGGTGATCGCTGCTACTATCTGTTCGGGTGTAGTGGCTTTGATGTCAAAGGTGGCAACTTTTCTGCCAAGCCGTAGCACGACTACGCGATCAACGACCTCAAAAACATCAGCGAGGTTATGCGAGATAACAACTACGCCCAATCCCTGCTCGCGCAGCCGCTTGATCAAGTTCAGCACCTGCCGTGTCTGAGCAACACCCAGCGCAGCTGTTGGTTCGTCCAGCAACACCACCTGCGCCTTGCGTAAGAGGGATTTGGCGACGGCGATAGATTGTCGCTGACCACCGGAAAGAGTAGCCACCAGTGAGCGCGTGGAAGGGATTTTTACATCAAGGGTTTTTAGTACAGTAAGCGTCTGCCCCTCCATTTCGATCTCATTCAATGTTCGTAGGGAGGAGTGTGCTTCGTGACCCAAAAAGAGATTGGCGACGACATCCAGATTATCGCAAAGCGCGAGATCCTGGTACACGGTCTCGATGCCCAGGCGATTCGCCGCCTGTGGGGTGCTAATACTGACTTTTTGACCATTCACGAAAATTTCGCCCTCGTCAGCAGGCCCTACACCCGCGATGACTTTCACCAGTGTTGATTTGCCAGCGCCATTGTCGCCCACCAGCCCAACGACTTCGCTCCCATAGACATCAAAATCTACTTCAGAAAGGGCGCGAACTGCACCAAAGGATTTGCCAATGCCACGCAAAAGCAGTCGCGGTTCTCCTCGCGGTGAAGGAGATGGCATTTCATCAACCGCAGAAGGAATATTCTCGGCCATCTGGCCCTCCAATCAGGTCTCAGGCGAGGTTCAAAATACCTTTCAGACGTACTTCTAGCTATAGCTAGCAGTCTAAATAGTCCAGAAAACCATTGCATAGGAAGCAGAGGCAACGCGAATAAGCATGAGTTTCTGGAAAATACCAGGTATAATTGAACCATGCCCGAAACGTTATGTGCCAACAATCAGAGAGAGTCTACAGGTTTTAGTATACCATCTCTGACAGGCAAATCGTAAGCAAACCTGATACCTGCGAGAGCCTTAATTTTTCCGCATGTATGGGCGGTTCCATCAATGCACTGTACAGATATCAGGTAATACTACAAGGTATACAGCACGTTACACGACAGATTTATGGACAAACACCACCAGTTCCAGAGGGAAGACCGGCGCAGATTTGCTGTACTGTCACAAAACCGTCGGCAACAACAGTTGACATAATATTTGTTTTATCTACGGCCACCGGAATCTCCAGCACCGAAGGGATGTTAGCCCCGCCGGTTTGCGGAATAGTCGTCTGACCGTTGATGATGGAACTCGTGTCCGACCCGTTGCTGATAGCCGCGACGAGCTGTGCAGTTGCCATAGCCTCTTTGGTGATCGCCTTGTAAACAGTCATGGATTGATCACCGGCAAGGATGTTATGGATACCGGCAACGGTCGCATCCTGACCCGTCACAAGTACTTTCCCGTTGAGTTTCACCGCTTTGAGCGCGGCAATCACGCTGTTTGCCATACCGTCGTTGGCGACGTAGGCGACGGCAATCTTGTTCTGGTTGGCGGTTAGTGCAGCTTCCATCTCGGTCTGAGCAGTCGGGTTGTCCCAGTTGGGTGTGAATTTCTCATAGACCTTCTTGAGAGCGCCGCTGCTGAAGAGCGGGTCAAGGGCGCTATGAGCGCCTTTTGAGAACAACAATGCGTTGTTGTCCGTCTGGGCACCGTCAATCATCACCGTGTTCTTTGTACCACTGGCTGTGACAAAGCTCTGGTAGTGATCGGCAACGTACTGACCTTGCAACTGTCCAACCTTCGTGTTGTCGAAGGAGACATAGTAGTTCAGGGTGTTGCTATAAATCAGGCGGTCGTAGGAAATTACAGGGACGTGCTGCGCTGCCGCTGCTGAAACGATGGCCGCGGCTTTGATACTGTCGGAAGGGCCAATTACCAGGATACAGTCGCCCTTCGCCAGGTCTGCTTGCGCCTGCGTCTGCTGGAGGTCAGCACTACCCTGGGCATTATTGTAGTCTACCGTTGCGCCGGGCAGCAACTGAGGGATAAACTTTTGCAGGAGCGGCCTGTCTTCGCTATCCCAGCGTGCCGAAGAGGCGGTCTCAGGCAAGAGGACGCCAACCTTCTTACAACCCTTCCCATTATTGCCACCGCTGCTGCTAGTGCTGCCTGTGCTGCCATTATTGGCGCTACCGCAGGCAGCAAGGGTTAGAGCCAACATCAATATGCTGGCGAAAATGGCAAACGACTTGTGTTGCCGTTTAAATAGTTTCATGCGATTCTCCTTCTTGCTTCGTCCACGATGAAGCAGCGAATCCACAATCTAGAAGCATACGCTTCGTAAAAAGAACAACATCCTCAAAGAAGTAGTATCTTCGACGCGGTATATCCCTCCTTTCAAAATGTGCGTCTACTCAACGTAGAACCAATATCTTACGATATACGTTCGCAAGTTACAAAGTTTCTTCTCAAGACGATTGAGCGAACTGAGAAAAGGGAATGCGCTACGAGAAGAAACCGAAAATATTGCAATATTTATAGCATGGAATTGATTTGGGTTGTTTAAAATGAAAGAAGGACGTGATGACCTGGCAAATTTTCCCTGCGGAGCCAGCATATCTTCTTGTAGCCACTTGAATACGTTTTGTGTCATGTTGTAACTATACTGTATCAGAGCCAATTTGGCAAGGTTTTTTGCTCTGTTTAGAAATTGGCGAAGCTGATACATTTGCGGTACAATGGGAGTGTGATCAACAGAATAGAAAGAGAAGGGCGGCTACGTTTCATGATACGCCAGATTCTGTATCGTGCGCTCAAAATGTGGGTCGGCGTCTTTTTTAACCTCCTGAATGTTCTCCTCGCGGGCAATTTACCACCATTGGGCTGTGTCAGCATTATTGTGGAAGAGCAGGGACGCTATCTCGTCATTCAACGCCCGGAGGGATACTTTGTGTTCCCCGGCGGCTTCATGCGATGGCGCGAACGCCCTGAAAGTACCGCATTGCGTGAGTGCAAAGAAGAGACGGGATTGCTAATACAGATTACCGGCCTGATTGGCTGTAGTTCCAATATCGGTGATGATATAAGAAGCATGAGTACCCTTTCGGTCGTTTTTCATGCTACTGTTACTGGTGGAACCTTGCGCAGCAGCATCGAAGGCAAACCCCTGTGGATGGATGAAGTAGAACTGCAAGATAAATTGTTTAAAAAACAGGGCGGTATCCTGCAAAATTATCTGACACGACGCAATCAACAGCAAAACGATTCAGCGCAACCACTGCCTTAGATTGAGAACTGCTTGAAGAAGTCCCAGATTACCACATTCGCGTCAATTGTGTGCGTAGTGAAGCCGAGCGATGGCCTGGGAGTTGCGCCAGCCCAGGTATGACCACCATCGCTGATAATGTAATGAGCGACGACCGTACCATCCGCGCAATGGGGCCATTCAATGCCGGTTACATCGCTCTGCTGAAAGAATGTTCGGGTAGTATTGCTGCACTGATCCCAGTTCAGCCAGTTACTGAGATAGGGTTGTACGGCTGCCATGAGCAAAGGCGGATTACCAGTATAAGGCGCAAAGTGGTCGGCCTGTCCATGAATTTCGAGTACAGGTACAGGGTGTGACGGATGGCACCCGCCGGGAGCAGTATAGAAGGCACCTTCCACTGTCGCAAAGGCGGCTATCTCTGTGCTGAGATTGCATGCCACGCGGTATGCCATGCCGCCACCAATAGAGTAGCCGGTCACATAGATACGGTGAGCATCCACGCAATAATTCTTTTCCAGGTTGCTAATCAAGTCGCGGGTGAATTGCACATCGTCGGCATCTCCCGTTGGCCCATATGCACCGATACCAGCATTCCACGTTGTTGGATTATCTTCCCCCTGTGGATAGACGAGGATAAAGCCAGCCTTATCCGACTCAACGGCCATATTCGAATATTGTGCAAAGACTTGCGTCGTTTCAGTATAACCATGATAGTTGATGACCACGGGCTGCGGTTGCCGACCATACGACGGTGGCAGGTGCAAGAGAAAAGTGCGTTTCAGGCTATCCGATGTGATGGTGTTATTGCTATTGCCTGCAGCATGCTGTGGCGTCGTGCAGGTAATCGGCGGCTCCGTCGGCGTTCCATTTGTGCTTGATAGCGGCGAACCTTGCCCTGTTGCACCCCGCGGAAAGCTGCTATGTGCTACTGTCGAGATGGCATATACAGCAAAGCTCAAAATAACCAGCAGTGAAAAGGTGATACCGCTCATGAGTATCAGGCGGCCTATGCGACGTGATCGGTTAGATTGACCATCAAAAGGTTTCATATATCTCGCGTTTCTATTGAAATGTAGCAAAAAAGATTCATGCGTTCCATAGCATTATATGCAACTATGGGCGTACCGTGTGTAGTTTATAGTACAAATTGCCCTTGTAGGATATTACGAATACCGTAACTCAAAAGGAACGCCTCTTATGTCAATATTTTTGCCGATGCGGTAAGGACATCTTGCCAATCATGCTATACTCGTTCAATATCAGTGAATAATAGTGCGTTTGTCGGGGGTAATTGAAGTTGATGCAAGATATTGATACAAAAATTGTCCATATTGATCCCTTTCATCCTGAGCAGGAAATTATTGAGCGGGCAGCGCGAATGATTCGTGAGGGCGCGGTCGTTGTTTTTCCTACAGAAACGGTCTATGGGTTAGGAGCGGATGCATTGCAACCGTCCGCGCTAGAGCGTATTTTTGCTGCGAAGGGACGACCGTTTAGCGATCCACTGATTGTGCATATTGCTGAAGAGCAAACGTTGGAGCGTTTGACGACGAGCATTTCAGAGTCGGCAAGAAAACTGGCAGAGATGTTCTGGCCTGGGCCTCTGACAATGATTTTGCCGCGCAGCCCACTTGTTCCTCTATTGGTGACGGCGGGACTGGATACCGTAGCGGTGCGGATGCCACGTCATCCGGTCGCACTTGCTTTGATTCGTGCTGCTGGTACACCGATTGCGGCACCAAGCGCGAACCGCTTTATGCATATCAGTCCCACAACGGCACAGCATGTCTATGCCGATTTGCATGGGCGCGTGCCACTTATCCTCGACGGTGGACCATGTGAGGTTGGAGTAGAGTCTACAGTGCTGGATATGTGTGTGCCTGTGCCAACTATCCTGCGTCCAGGCGGCGTGAGCATCGAAGCATTGCGACATGTTTTGCCGGATGTGCAACTTGCAGCTCCAAAAAGGGCCACATCCGATGATAGTGATACAGAACATGCCGCGCAATTTTCATCACCTGGGCAGATGCTCACTCACTATGCCCCAACAGTCCCTTTGCTGCTCTTTGATGGCTCCGCGCAAGCAATGCGCAGTGCTATGTTAGCCGAGGCGAAACGGCGCGTCGAACGGGGAGAACGGGTCGGTGTCCTGGCCGCCAACGAAGATGTACCAACATTTCAAGAGAGCGCAGTAGTTGTTCACTCTCCTGGTAATGCATCTGACCCACAACAGGTCGCTACCTCTCTATTCGCCAGTTTACGCCAGCTTGAGAATGCTGGAGTACAGGTCATTCTCTGCCGCAACTTTGACACCCATGGCCTTGGACTTGCCATCCGTGATCGCTTATTGAAGGCGGCGGGTGGGCGCGTGTATGAATGTAACTAATTCTTCATTTGTGCATAATTTCTCTGCTAACTCCCCGGTGTATCCTTTTACAGGTACACTCGTGGCATTACTTCGGATGCCAGATAAGAGACTCGGCTGGAAAATTAGAGATTTCGATGCGCCAGGGGATCAGTTTTAACACACCAAAATTGGGATGATCAACATGTCCATAAATTGGCTCAGGATCAAAACCGGCGGGCGGCGGCGTGTCTTTGCACATCTGCCAGACCTGCTGTTTTTGCTCGATGTCGTCCGCCCATTCTACTTTACATTCAATGTAGACCGGTCTGGCAATGTCACCGATATACGCTAATGACACATAGGGATTGTGGGCGAAATGCTTCGCTTTGAATGAATTGCGACGGGTAGTTATCCAGCCAACGCTCCCTTGCCATAATGGATGCAGAATACGGGAACGAGGACGATTGTGTGTGTCAATGGTCGCGACATTACACCAGACGACGTGATAAACTCGTTCAAAGAATGCCTTTTCGATATCGGAAAATGATGAAACTTCCATGCTTTTCTCCTTATAAAGGTCTGGCTTCATACTGTCTCTGATTACGATCATCCTTGCAGGTGTAGTGTCTGTGTCAAAAACGCGGTCAGTTCACGATCATACGTCTGCGGATCGGTATTCCAGGCTTCGGTATGTTCCGTATGGGGAACACGCTCATAGGTCACAAAATCAGGATGAGCATGCGCAAACGCATCGCTGACCTCAATTGGCGTCGTTGTATCATTTGTGCCGTGAAAGAGCAAGACAGGGATAGATTTCTGTGGTAGGTTGAGCTGGTTGAGAGCATCGAAACTGATGCCGCTACGGATGCTAGCAATACTTTCAGCAACAGTGGCGATGAACGCTGGCACCGAAAGTCTCTGGGCCTGAAAGGCGATCGTCGCTGGCAGATCGAGGATCGGTGCATCGAGTACAAGAGCCTGGACGTAATGGGCGTAGGAGGAGCGATGCTGGAAAGCCTCGACAATTGCTCCTCCTTGCGACCAGCCGTAGAGGACCAGGTGTTGCGCACCGTGCGACAGAGCGTATTTGACACCAGCTTCAAGGTCCTGCCACTCGGTATCGCCGAGATGGTCGAAGCCGTCGGGGCTGGCAGGGGAGCCTATATCATTGCGATAGGAAATGGCAAGCAGAGGCAAGCCGAGATGGGATAGTGGCTGAAATGCGCGTAGTGCTTCTTCTCGTGTTACCCCACGGCCATGGACCAGGAGAGCCCAGGTTGTGAGCTTGCCAGGCACGAACCAGGCTGGCATTGCCCCCAGAGGATCAGGGACTTGCACATCGTTGATCACTAGTCCCAGGCTGTTTTTGAGCGTACCCGAATAGACTCTCCTCGTCCAGAATGTTAACAGGCCACGAGAGAGAGGCCCGGTCTTCTGAAGGAGCTGGCGCGTGACGGTACTGGCATTAGAGGAGAGAATTGGGCCAACAATCGCCTCTCCAGTGGGCCACTCGATTTCAAACTCCCCAGGAGTCTGCGTATCAGAAGTGCGTTGAAGTGTCACCGTCTTCGCACTCACATCGGTCACGGCAAGGTTATATACGGGGGTATAATGGATAACCGCGAGGATTGCATTTGAGAAGTACACACCTATGCCGCCAATCACCGCAGCCACGAGCAGGAGGATGGCGAGAAGGATTACTAGCATGATTCGGATAATGCGCCGCCGCGGGTCTTTCTGGACCACCGGGGAAGCATCTGAAGTACGTTTTTTTCTTGTGTTCAAATTATTACACCTGATACGTCTTTCTCATCTACCTGTGATGCTATCTGATGGCATGGCTTCCTTCGCCTTCTTTCATCAATCTCAGCTCCCGGTTTTAGCTCTACCTCATACTATCATACAACCACAGAGGTTTTTTGAAGCACTGTTCCTCAGAGGCCAGTTACCTCCGGTTTCTCCGCTTCTGCCTGCCGTCCTGGTCTTCTGCGTCTCGTTGTAGCACGACGGGCTTCTGCGGCAGCGCGGATGCGTGGGACGTAGAGATATACGTAGAGGGCGGAGAGCGCGAACAGGACAAGTGTGATAATTAATGGTGAACCGGGAATTATTCCTGCTGTGCCAGTGCCAATACCGAGCGAGGCGAGTAGGCCGAGGACACCGAAGATAACAATGGTTGCGATGGGAATCGCCCAGCCCCCGGTAATACGAAATGAACGCTCGGCTGCTGGTTTGCGACGGCGTAACTGAATAACGCAGAGGCCCGCGACGGTATAAATGAGTGCTTCAAGTACTGCGCCGACCAGGATAAGTATCTGAAATTGACCGGTGAGGAAGATAATAACGGCAATCAGCGCGGACAGAACGGTGAGAACAATAACGGGAACGTAGGGTACGGCATAGGAGACGCTAATACGGGCAAATACGGGGGGCAACACGTCTTCGCGAGCGGTGGCGTAAAGGAAACGCGAGGCGGTGGCAAATCCTCCATTAAAGGTCATGACCGCCGTGAGTAGCGTCGCAATCAGCATGAACCAGATGCCTGCCTGTCCGAGTGCAGCCTGACCAAGTAGGAGTTGTGGATAGGGTGAGTTCGCGACCTGCGGATTGTGTACATCCAGCAGATTGCTGGAGGCGACAGTATAGAGTGCGTATGAAATAAAGAGCAACCCCAACGAAATAAACATACCGCGTGGAATGAGCTTAATGTTGGTAATTTCCTCCGAAAGGGGCGTAACCCACTCGAAAGCGGAAAAGACGAAAACGCCGACAGCTACCGCATTGAGCAAGTCAAAAGGGTGATTGACGGCATCAAAGGGCGCATGTAGCTGGAAATTGTGCTTGCTCAAGGCGATGAGAGAAATAACAATGGCGGCCAGGAGCAGCGTATAGGTGGTGATATCTTGCAGAATGCCAGCCAGTTTGATGCCGCGCAGGTTCGCGCCCATCGCTAATCCTAACAGAGCAAGAATCCAGATCAGCGAGGCCCAATTTGGCAACCCAAAGGCGTAGGTAATGGCGCTGCCGACAATGTAGCTATCGGCGGCGATCACGGCAATGATGGTAAGCATATAGCCAAAGGTGATAGAGAGCGAGAAGTTGTCGCTAAATGCCTCTTTCATGTACAGGCGAATGGCGGCGGCCGTCGGGTAGATCGCGTTGAGTTCGGAGAAACACAACGCGGCCAGCATTGCCAGCAACGCGGCAATCAAGACAGCAATCCAACCGGAGTCACCGCCGACGTAACTTGCCAGTTGGACACAGCCAAGCAGGCTGATTGCTGCATATGCCAGTCCAGTACTGGTTGAGACGACCG
>DATGJV010000883.1:0-3398 GCA_035295005.1 Ktedonobacteraceae bacterium
GCCGAATTAGTGCATGGTACAGGCTGGTTTATCAACGACCGTGAGGTGCGCGTCGAGGGCGAGCATGGTTCGCTGCGCTTCAAATTCGAGCATTGCGTCATTGCCACAGGTGCTGACGCTGCTCCCATTTCGCCTCTTCCCTATGATGGGAAAGAGGTGTTGACCCCTGAACAGGCCCTGCAACTTTCAACGGTGCCAGAAACGCTTAGCGTCTTTGGTGAGGACTACATCGCTCTTGAGCTGGCAACGCTCTTCGCCCATCTCGGAGTCAAGGTCAAATTGTATGTGCCGGGTGAACAATTACTTCCCTCTGTGGAACCAGCGGCCTTGCGTCTCGTACAGGCTGGTTTGCGCAAACTGGGTGTGCAGATAAGCATGAAAGCGAATATTGAGCAAATCAATGACCGCCCACTCGTAATATCATCAGGCGTTGTACCGCGTACTGACGGGCTACATTTGAGCGATGCAGGTATCAAACTCAGCGAAAACGGTGGTATTGCTGTCAATAGCATGCAGCAAAGCAATATTCCCCATATCTACGCCGTGGGTGACTGCACAGGAGGACGCGCTTTAGCCACCATTGCCATCAAGCAGGGCAAAGTTGCCGCCGAAGCGCTCTCCGGTCAACGGGTACGGTTTGCCCCGCTGGTGACGCCGCTTGTCGTGCATACAACCCCCGAACTCGCCACCGTCGGCTACACGGCGGCGGAGGCGACCCGTGCCGGTTACAATGTCGTCTCCGGCCGTTTCCCCCTCGCAGCCAACGGGCGAGCATTAACATTAGGTACCGATGCCGGTGTCGCTCTGATAGTTGCCAGCGCCGACGATGGGGTACTTCTGGGTGCAACCCTTGTCGGCCCCCGCGCAGGTGATATAATTGGACAGGTAACGCTCGCCATCGAAATGGCCGCGACCCTCACCGACCTGTCAGAAATACTCTATCCGCATCCCGGCTTAAGCGAAGCCGTACAGGAAAGCGTCGAACAAACTCTTGGGAGAGCCATACATGTACTAGCCATGAAGTAAACAGCGTTCGATATTACACATGTCATAGAGTAGTTGCTTCGCACAGCAAGCAGCTATTAAAGTATGGCGTGTGTATGAACCCTCAAACTACTTTTGTTGCTAATCACATTTCTCAGGAGTATTACATGTCTACATACGTTGCCTCATATGTTTTTGCCCGCACGGATTTGCTGGCACACATCACCACAACTTTGCAAAATGACGAACGCTTTGTTGCCGCGTGGCTCACCGGCAGTTTCGGGCGCGGCGAACAGGACGTATATAGCGACCTCGATATACGTGTCATCGTTGCCGATGATTATAGTGAGGCTTTTTGCGCTCAGCCCTGGCCTGATGGCGCTCGTACTACTGATGAACGCCTTGCTCTCTTCTCATTGTTCGGTATCCCTTCCGTCATTTACGACGCTCACGGTAATGCGCCGGAAGGTGGTACCTTCACCTATGTTCTCTATGAGAACGGGCTGAACGTTGACTGGATACTGGTACCACAATCAAAAGCACAGAGGGCATCTGATACACTACTCCTGTTCGATACTGTGGGTGTTTCAATGGAACCTGCGTATACCATAGAACCTGAAGAGATACGAGCAAAAGCGGCTAGCGAACAGGTCAACTTTTTCTGGACAATGACCCCTATCGCCGTGAAGTATATGCTGCGTGAGCAGCCGGTCGCCTTTCACGATTTTCTCGAATTGCTGCATAACGTGTTGCGCGAAGCTGAGCGGCTTGTCGCAGGTGAACCCGAACACTACCATGGCGGCGCGTATGCAACATTGTGTACAACGCTAGAGGAACGTGTAAACGCAATTCGTCAGCTATGTGAGCGCATGCTCGCGCTTATGCCACAGGTTGCGCACATGGGTGGTTATGTCGCGCCTTCTCCCATGTCCATTATGACTATCTGGCTCGCAATGGCCGATAATAGCGCCTTGCAAGCCCGGTACGCAGCCAATCGCGAAGCGGTACTGGCTCGAATTGTGGAAACGCTGCAAGCCGATGAACGCATCGTGGCGACGTGGTTATCCGGGAGCTATAGTCGTCACGAACAAGACCGGCTCAGCGACCTCGATCTGCGCATCGTTGTCGCCGACGAATATGCCAATGCACTCTGTGAGGTTCCCTGGGAAACTGCATCTCCTACAACAATACCTGAACGCCTGGAATTTATTCGTCAATTCGGTGAACCGGGCATCATCTTTGACACAAAGAGCATGTGGCCCGAAGGCGGCAGTTTCACGCTTGCGCTCTACTACGAAACCGGTTTACACCTTGACTGGGTACTGTTGCCGCAAGCCAACGCACAACGCCCGGCAGAATCCATGGTGTTGTTCGACATGGTAAACGTTCCCCTGGAGCCAGCGCCGGAACCTGAGAGTCTGGAGCAGCGTATCACTACCGCTTCCGATATGACTGGTTTCTTCTGGATGATCGCCGCCAGCAGCCTTCTCTGCCTCTACCCGCCGCGTTACGACCCTGTGCAGTTTCACTTGTTGCTCGATTGGCTGCATAACGCGCTACATGACGTACAGCACGCGGTGGATGGCACAGCGAAACCGTATCATAGCGGCGCGTATGCGCAACTGGCTCCCACGCGCCGGGAACAAATCGCCGCTTATCGCGACCTGTGCAATCGCATGCTGGCATTGATGCCAGAGGTTGAAAGAATGGGCGGTTATGTGCCATTGTCCCCAATGCAACCCGTCGCGTTGCGGTTACGGATGCTGGAAGAGACGGAGATGTAAAGATGTCCAGATTGTTTGACCTCAGTAGATGAGCGAACTGTAACAATGGTACTCCAACAGGAGATACCTGCTATTCTTGTCTACTGTTCCGAAGAGAATATGCCAGTTGTTGATGGCCCCATTTCTCATCGCATCGCACACTTGATGCAGACCATGAAAATGTACAGGCTGTTGTAATGCTTCTGTAATCTTGCCGTAATCCTGTAGGGGTCCGCTTCAGCGCACCCCGCGACGAGCGCAGCCATGTCGCGTCCTGCCCCACATCACTCCCCCTGCTTTTCATCAGCGAGAACTTCCTCAATCGCACGTCGAGAGATACCAGCAAGTACAGGGTTGGTATTCTGGTAGTAAGGGAGGGCAATCAGTCCCACGGTCAGCGCCCATCCACGCCCCCGTACCCACATTGCGTCATCAACTTCCAGTGCGTCTCGGAATACCTTCCGCGTGTCAGCCGAGAGAAAATTCCACGCGACCTGCAAGTCGCACGCGGGATCGCCCACGCCCAGACACCCGAAGTCAATGACAGCACCGAGCCGACCCTCCACGGACAGCAGGTTCCCAGATTGCAGGTCTCCGTGGATCCAAACGGGCGGGCCGTGCCATGCAGGGGCCTGAAGGGCGGCTTCCCAA
>DATGJV010000884.1:0-3978 GCA_035295005.1 Ktedonobacteraceae bacterium
GTATCGTCTCTTGATACGCTTGTGGCAACATCTCTACGCTTGCTTCGAGTTCTTGCCTATCTTCGCGCCTACAAACCTCTTCGTCTGGCTCCATAGACTCGTCCTGTATCTCTAACAGTGGACTACCTTCCGACATGTCAAGCGAGATAGATGGCAGATTGGCCTGGTGTGTTCGGCTATCGCGAATAGAGTTATAGAACACGTTGCGCGTGATTTCAAACAGCCACGGTTCCAGCTTGAGTATCTCGATACGCCAGGCAGGATATGTTCGCAAGGCATAATAGGCGCGTTCAAATGCCGTCAGCACAATTTCCTCTGCCGTCAGGCTATTATGAGTGCGAAACAACACGAAAGTATACAGCCGGTCCTGGTAGACCAGGACCAGCTGCTCAAAGTTGGCATTGAGATCCTTTGCCAGTAACACTGGTAGTTGTTCTTCGCTCGAATCCATATTGTCCCTTGCCAGTGTCTATTTTTTTGCTTCTATAGCACTATAACACGGCGCAAATAGAAAGGGTTGCATATAATATACTTTCCAATCGGTCCCTACCGTCCCATTCACTTGCCATTAGCGAGAACGTTGCATACAATAGTGAGGACTAATGGTTAGGAACACTGGTAGGGGATTTATATGTCACATCCAAAAGATGCTCATCATGAAAAAATGACGGTTGCACTCTCATCGGTAGGTGCAGCTATTGGCCTGACGAGCATCAAACTCATTGTTGGGCTGCTTACTGGCAGCCTGGGTATACTGGCAGAGGCTGCTCACTCCAGTTTAGACCTGGTGGCCGCACTGATGACGTTTTTCGCTGTGCGCGTTGCCGATAGACCAGCAGATGCCACCCATCAATATGGACATGAAAAGGTAGAAAATCTCTCTGCCCTTTTTGAAGCGGGACTCCTGATGTTAACAGCAGCATGGGTGATCTATGAAGCTGTGCGTCGTCTCCTCTTCCATGAAGGGCATCTCGATATAAGCATATGGGCCTTCCTCGTGATGGCTATCTCCATTGTGGTAGATTTTACCCGTTCACGTATCCTTCTACGTGTCGCTCGCAGGTTGGGTAGCCAGGCATTAGAAGCAGACGCGCTGCATTTCAGCACCGATATCTGGAGTTCATCCATCGTCATTGTTGGCCTGCTGATCGTCTACCTTGCGGACATGTTTCACTTGCCGTCCTGGCTTGACCTGGCAGATGCCATTGCCGCATTAGGCGTCTCCCTCATCGTTATGTGGGTCAGTTTCCAGTTGGCCCGCGACACTGTTGATGTCCTGCTTGACCGCGCTCCCAGCGAGCAGGTAGCCCGTTTACAAAGCTATATTGACAAAGTTGAGGGAGTCACCGAGGTACGCCGCATCCGTATGCGCCGCGCTGGCAACAAACTTTTCGCCGATGTAATCATTGCCGCTCCACGCACCTACACCTTTGAACAAATCCACGAACTGAGCGAGCGCGTCGAGGTGGCAGCAAGAGATGGTGCATGCAGTATTTCACCCCAGAGCGAGGTTGATGTGGTCGTCCATGTGGAACCGACAGCCTCACCTACTGAAACGGTTATTGACCAGATTCATTATCTTGCTGAGTTACAAGGCGTTCATGCCCACGACATTCATGTGCGTGAAGTCAGTGGACGCCTCGAAGCCGATTTTGACATCGAGCTACACGGCGATATGCAATTGAGCGAGGCGCACGCCGCCGCCACTCGCTTAGAGCAAGCTGTTCTTCAGAACAACAGACACGTCTCCCGCGTCACCACACACCTGGAAGCGCCCAGCGAACACGTCGTCAGTCGTCAGGATGTTACGCAACACTACCCTGCGATGGCGGCTACTATTCGTCATATCGCCGATTCCATCATTGGTACGGATAGCGCCCACGATATCCACCTCTATCGTTCGCGTTCGCCTGTACCCGTCAGCAATGAGAACACCGATCAAGAAAAACTTGACCTTGTTCTCCATACTATCTTCGATGCTCAAGCCCCTCTGAGTCAGGTTCATATCACCGCTGAAGCGATAAAAAGGGCGCTACGTCAAGAATATCCGTGTCTCGATTCGGTTGTTATTCATACAGAGCCACCGGAGCAGTAGGATTAATCGCTCAACTTTTATATCCACAATCTTTCCAATTGGCAGAAAAATACTATACATTTTATCGTTATATGGAGTAAAATAACAGAGGAAATTTTGTGAATTACATGACTTCATTTAGAGGAAAATAATGACAAGTAATAGCAACAATCTTACTGGCAAAATGCTTGGAACTTGCAGGATAGACAAACTGATCGGGCAAGGAGGTATGGGTGCTGTCTATCTTGCACAGCAAATTCGTCCGGCACGCTATGTCGCGGTTAAGGTACTCTTGCCAAATTTGACAGCAGATAGCCAGGTCTACAAAGAATTTCTTGCCCGTTTTCAACGTGAAGCAGATGTTATTGCCCGGCTTGAACACGTCAATATCATGCCTATTTACGAATATGGCGAACAGGATAGTATCACGTATCTCGTCATGCCTTATCTGCCCGGTGGTAGCTTGCGCGATAAATTGGCTCAGCAACCTGTTCCCACTCTACGCGATACCGTAAACTATATTTCACAGGCCGCATCAGCCCTTGATTATGCCCATGCCCAACACGTCATTCATCGAGACTTGAAACCTGCCAACTTCTTGTTGCATAACGATGGACGCTTAGTACTTGCTGATTTTGGCATTGCGCGGCTCATGCAAGAAAGCAATAATACAGCTGTATCTACTCTGACCAGCACCGGCATGATGCTTGGCACGCCTGAATATATGGCTCCAGAAATGTTCACTGGAAATCTGGTTGATTATCGTTCCGATATTTACGCACTGGGCATCATCCTTTACCAGCTATTGAGTGGGCAGGTTCCCTTTCGAGGAAATACCTTCTACTCAATTGCCAACAGCCATCTCCAGGATGCCCCCCCCTCAATCCATGTGGCACATCCTGCACTACCAGTTGAAATAGATGAAATTATCCAGACGGCCCTTGCAAAAAAGCCGGAGAATCGCTTTAAATCAGCAGGAGCATTAGCTCAAGCCTTGCGCAATACATTTAGTCTCACACCAGAAACGGATATGCGTAGTCTACCAACAATAATAACTGCGTCGCCATCTGCTCCCGTTGTAGATACTGTGCGCGTCGCCAATCCAAAAACAGACCCCACAAAAGTCATGCCTGAACCACTGCGGGAGGGGCTTACACCTGTTAGTTTTGCCCAACCAGTTACACCGCCTGTCAGACCCTATATCGAAATGAGAAGCAGACAACAACCTCTGTTACTCTTCATTGGCATACTTCTCGTTATTGTTCTTATCGTCGGTGGGGTTCTCATTGGATTACAAATCAACAAAAGCAATACAGGAACGGGCACGACGGGTACAACAACTACTATCTCTCCGGTTACGCATTCGACAACCGCTACAACACCATCTAATGCCACAGCAACTCCTACTAAACAAACACTATCACCTACAATACCGCCAGCTACAACCATACCCAAAGGCGCTCCTCTCTATTCTGCGACCAGCCCGGGAGCAGCATCCAACACAAATATACCATGCGATAATGGTGGCGAACAATGGGCCGATTTTAACAGCCCGATCATTCAATGTCAGGGAACTTCTACCATGATAAGCAATGCACATAACAGCTCGCCTAACCTCGTTGGAACACTTCTTACGGCCTTGCCAGGCGGTCAATTTACCACCTCAAACTATGTCATAGAAGTACAACTTCAGCAAATTGCTTCATCTAACGCAGATTTCGGCGTGTATTTTCGCAATCAGCCGGGAAATCAACAAGGTGTCTACACCTTCCTCATTCACTCAGACGGCACATGGAGTGCCTACGTCTACAATAATACGACAGCGGCTCGCACAGAAATAGCACAGGGTAATTTAGGCGATGCGCATGCAGCAGTTACTATTGATGTTGTCGCTAATGGTTCTA
>DATGJV010000885.1:0-4823 GCA_035295005.1 Ktedonobacteraceae bacterium
CGTTACCGCACAAACACCTGTCACCAACCATATCGGCATGGTGCTGCAAGACCCCGAAAACCAGTTTTTGCGCATGAGCTTGCTGCACGAACTGGCGCTTGGTCTGCAAATCCAGGGCATACCCAACGAGGAGATTTTACAACGAACTCACGAAGCGTTGGCGATGGTTGGACTGGAGCATCTCTGGCATGGAGCAGCCTATCTTCATCCTGCCGACCTCTCAGGCGGGCAAAAACAACGGGTCGCCATCGCGGCATTTCTGGCAATGCGCCCTCGTATCCTTGTTCTCGACGAGCCAACCAGTGACCTCGACCCATCCGGCAAACGCGAAATCATCAAGACCATCGCACGCTTGCGACAGCAAGAACACATGACTATCATTCTGGTCGAGCAAGACCCGGACATTCTCGCTACCTTCTGCGACTCCATCGCACTGCTCAACGAGGGTCATGTAGAACTGGTCGCCCCACCGACCGCGTTCTACGCACAACGCGACCTCTTAGAGCGCAGTGGTGCCTCCGTCGGCGAACTCCCCCGCATCTCCTGGGATAGCGACCACACCTTTGAAGGTCGTCCCCCATTGACGATGGAGGAGGGCGTGGCGGCATTTGGCTCAAGGCTCCTGGAACATGTGCAAGAGGGTTTAGGTCCGCAAGAGAGGAGTCCAGGGTACCCGCAAGGGGATACCCCTACCATACACGCCCCCGTGTATGGTAGGGGTATCCCCTTGCGGGTACCCTGGCTCTCGAACAACGAAGAGACAATGCCCAAACCCATCGTCACTGCCGAAAACGTCTGGTACCAGTATGCTGATGGTACGGAGGCGTTACAGGGGATTGATATGGCGCTCTATAAGGGCGAGATGCTGGCGTTGCTGGGGCCGAATGGGAGCGGTAAGACAACATTCGCGAAGATACTGGCCGGTATCTACTGTACTTCGCGTGGGCGTGTACAGGTGTTGGGACAGGACCTTGCGAAGCATAAGGTTCGTGCTATGTTGCCGCGTTCGGTGGGTTATGTTTTTCAGAACCCGGACCATCAGCTTTTCCGGCGCAAGGTTCGTGACGAGATTGCCTATGGCCTCAAGAATCTGGGCATTGACGCCGCTCACCGTCGTACTATCATTGAGGAGACGTTGGAGGCGGTTGATCTCGCTCGCTATGCCGATGAAGACCCGCTTTTCCTCAGCAAGGGGCAACGCCAGCGCCTTGCTGTGGCAGCAGTTCTGGCAATGGGACCGGAAATTCTGATTGTAGACGAGCCTACGACCGGACAGGACTTCCGCTCGGTACAGGCTATCATGCGCTTGCTGGTTGACTTGCAGCGGCAGAGCAAGACGATTGTCATCATCACCCATGATATGTCCCTGGTCGCAGAATATTGCCAGCGCGTCCTCGCCTTCCGCGGTGGGCACATCGCCTTTACAGGAACGCCGCGAGAACTCTTCCAGAGCCGCGATGTTCTCAATAGAACGGGGCTAAAGCAGCCCACCTCCGCGGCGCTTTCCACACATCTACGCGAGCAACATCCCGAACTGCCATTCCTGCTGACCGTTCAGGAATGGGTAGAGGCATTATCCTAGCTTAATGCATTGCGTACTGTCAGCCCGAAGCGTTCGACTATTGGTCCCAGCGTGCGCAATAGCACGGAACCAATCACAATCGTCACCACTACATTGGATAATACCCACGCGAGCCAACCGGGAAGTAGCACATTGAGCGGATTGATGCCGCTCCAGATTAAGATAAGGTTGCCATAGAGTCCGCCAATGATGTTGTTGGGCAGCACGGCGCAAAAGAGAAAGAAGAGAAAACCGCGCACGGTAAATACGTCTTTGCCGATGGGATTGACGCCGAAGCGTTTTGCCAGCAAACGATAGAGTAGCATTGGCAAACCCAGTTGAATCAGATCAACGGTGCCAAACGGTAATGCTGTTATCAGAGGTAAGCCTGCCAACAAACCCGCGCCGACAAAATTGCCGATATAGGCGATGACAAAGGCCCAACCACCAAACCAGATGGCGAAGGGTATGCCAAAACCAATTGCGAGGAAAACCGCTGAGACGACAGAGATGCCGGAGGGGAGTGAGATAATAGCCAGCCACGAAAGAATAGTATACACGGCGGTAGCAACAGCGACAGCGACAATTTGTCCCAGTGTCGGCGGCGGCACACCCCGCAGACGCAGCGAATACGTTATGCGCGTCGAAACGCTTCCCTCGTTTGGGGAAGGCTCGTGAATGTCCGGTGGCTCGGTTGCCTTATTATTCATCAGTTGATTCCCTTTCCTGTGTTTCTTCCCATAGCATGCGTACCGCACGAGACACAACCGCATAGCCAAAGCCGCGCCGTTGCAGGAAGGAGCCGAGTCGTGTGCGAAACGTTGCCAGGTCCATTCCGGGCAAGCGAGCCAGCGACTGAGCCTTCTTACGTCCTGCACGCAGAGCCAGTTCCTCATCTTGTCCATCATCCACCAGTTCGTCCACAATGTCGCGCTCAACGCCTTTCTGGCGCAGTTCGTTTTTCAGCGCCCGCTCGCCCCGTGGGCTAAACTGTGCGCGATTCTCGATCCAGAACGTGGTGAACGCTTCATCATTGGTGAGGTTGAGGCGGTCCAACTTTGCCAGCGCGGCCTCAATAATAGCGGGTGGTGTTTCCTTACGCTTAAGATAGCGGCGTACCTCAACGCGACTGCGTGGACGGTACGAGAGGAAATTATAGGCACGCTCGACGGCACGTTGCAACTCCTCTTCGCCGTGAAGCTGCTCCAGCTGTTCCGGCTCTAACTCCTGCTCCACCTCCAGCTCCAATCGTGCTACCACCTCGGCGCTCGCACCCAGCAAAAAACGCCCGTCAACATAAATATTGACGCGCTCAGCATCCCTTGCCTGTGTTTCAATAGCGGTTATTTTCATAGAACGAATATACCACATGAGGCAAGGGATGTCCTGTGTGCTTTTTTGACCTGCTTGACAGCCTCAGCAAAAATATGTTTATTTATCAGAAAACATACCGCCGGACAAGAGGAACCATCTACTGACGCAGACGGGAACGCTACCACTGTTCCCAGGTAGAAAGATTGTGTCTGGTTATTTTTGCAAAATTCCTTGCCAAAGCTTCCTTTTCCATGTATGATTGACTCAATGAGAGCCTGACTCTTAGAACATATGTTACGAAAGAGGCATTTCTCTCAAAAAAATAAGTAAGGGTAGTTGAAATGAACAGGCATTTCACGTTTATTGATTTGTTTGCCGGTATCGGAGGATTCCGCATCGCCTTCGGGGATTATGGTGGAGAGTGTGTAATGGCTTCTGAGTGGGATAAATACGCTCAGATGACCTATGAAGCAAACTTTGGACATAAACCGGAGGGAGATATCACAAAAATTGCAGCAGAGAGCATACCCGATCATGATATCTTAACGGCGGGTTTTCCCTGTCAGCCTTTTAGCATTGCTGGTGTAACAAAACATAACGCTCTTGGTAATCAGCATGGTTTCCTCAATGCAACGCAAGGCACGCTTTTTTTTGATGTCGCACGCATAATCAAGGAAAAGAGGCCGAAAGCCTTTCTGCTTGAGAATGTAAAAAATCTGGTAAGTCATGATGGGGGAAAAACTTTTCAGATTATCCAACAGACGCTTGAGAAGGAGCTTGGCTACCATATTTACCCGCAAATTCTGGATGCACGGAAAGTTGTACCTCAACACCGGGAAAGAATATATATCGTGGGGTTCCGAGAACCGGTAGCAGATTTCAAACCTCTGGAACTTCCTGATAAAGATGATCCGCCCAGATTCAGAGATATTCTTGAAGGTGAGGTTGACGACAAGTACACGTTATCAGACCATCTCTGGACGTACTTGCAGAACTATGCGGCAAAGCATAAGTCAAAAGGAAATGGCTTTGGTTACGGGCTAACCGATCTGGATGGGGTGTCGCGGACGTTAAGCGCCCGTTATTATAAAGATGGCGCGGAAATATTGATACCCCAGGAGCATAAAAATCCGCGCCGCCTTACCCCCAGAGAGTGTGCCAGACTTATGGGATATGATGATACCTATAAAATTGTCTGCAGCGATACAAGGGCATACAAACAATTTGGCAATTCGGTTGTTGTTCCTGTTGTACGATACGTCGCCGGGCGAATAGTTCAGGCTCTTGATAATAAAGTGGAAAATACATGCAAAAAAGCGGAACAGATGTATCAGTTACAGTTGTAAACTCTGACGTCGTAGATATCAGAAGAATACTGCTGGCATGGGGGAAAGAACATTATAAAGATTATCCCTGGCGAGAGCCGGATCAACTCTGGCATGGTTTAGTAGCCGAAATATTGCTCCAACGTACAAAGGCAAAAAATGTTGTTCCTGTTTATGCAACGTTTATCAAACGATTTCCCACTCCTGAAAGCCTTGCTCAAGCATCGGTAGCTGACATCGAGTCCGTCATATATCCTCTGGGACTACGCTGGCGTGCGCCTCTGCTGAAAAAGCTGGGAGAACATCTTGTACGCACAAACAATGATATTCCCCGCTCCTACGAAAAACTCCTCGAACTCCCCGGCGTTGGAGCATATGTAGCCGCCGCATGGTATGGCTTTCATGGCAATGGTAGAAGCGTTATCATTGATGCCAATGTCGTTCGCTGGCTATGCCGCCTTGTTGATCAACCCATGAATGGCGAAACGCGACGCAAAAGGTGGCTGATTGCGCTGGCAGAAAAAATGACGCCAGAAGACAGCAGTAGAGATTACAATTACGCTGTGCTAGACTTCACAATGGAAGTATGCGGATTAGTCCCTAAATGTACGGAATGTCCGATA
>DATGJV010000886.1:0-2524 GCA_035295005.1 Ktedonobacteraceae bacterium
ACGCAAGGTTCTGCCAATCCCGGCCTCACAATCCAGGCGCTGGCCGCACGCACAGCAGATTTTCTCATCTCGAATGGCCCGGATGTCTTAGCCGCCCAATCGCGGAGGGCATTAGTGACAAACCCACCGGTACGGCATGATATGTCACCCAGAGGTACATCGGGTCGCGGCATTCCGCGTTTTAAGTAATACAAAAGTGGCGTCTGTATCACGTAGCGCCTTTATTATGGAGGAACCTGGTATGAACAATGAAAGAGCAAAACGTCTCGCGGAGATGTTTATCAATAGAGGTGCGGATTTTCATGCGATTATCTGCCAGTTACCACAAAACCTGGTCATGTTGACGGGCTATCAGCCAATCCTCGGCAACTCGTTTTGTATCGTCTCGCTGAATGCGGACAGGGAAATCGAGTTCCGCCTCGCCGTCCCAGAGGACGAAAAAGACCGCGTGCCGCAAGGAATCGCGGTAGAAGTAAGAACGTATTCCGAGGAAACAATGGACTATATCAGCGACACTGCTAGAGCTGTACATATACCTCTGGGCGAGTTACTACGTTCATTACACCTCCACAGTGAGGCAGTTATCGGCTATGAATCCCCCAAAGAGCCAATCGCAGCGGCCTATACACAGGTGGGCATTCCGGGGCCAGCGACGCTAGATTTGCTGCACTCGCTCTTCCTCGGCGATTACCTGCGCGATGCCATGCCGCTCCTGAATGAACTGGCCGCCATTAAGTCCGATGAAGAAATTGGCCTGATCCGTCGTTCGGAAGAAGTGGCGTATCAGGGCTTCAAGGCAGCGCGTGACGCAATTCGAGTAGGTGCAACAGAAGCAGACGTGGCCGCTGCGACCTACGCGACTCTACTCACAGCGGGCTATGCCTCTCAGGGTGCCGAGCATGTGACGCCACATGTGCATGTGATGGCGGGAAAAAGAGCGGCGCTGGCCTATCGCGCCTTTAACCTGACCTCAAACTACACAATTGCGCAAGGCGATACCGTGACAGTGCAGATGGAGATTGGCATCAATGGTTACTGGGCCGAACTTACACGCACCTTCTTTGCTGGTACCATCAGTGATGAATGGCGTAAAGCGCATCAAGCATGTGTTGCCGCTCAAGACGCCGCACTGAAGAGTATCCGCGACGGCGCAACCGGGCGTGATGTAGATAGAGAGGCAAGGAATGTGATGGAAAGTGCCGGGTTTGGCTCCGCATTTAAACACGGGTTGGGGCATGGTTTTGGTTTCCAGGCTATCAATCATAGTGCAAGTCCTGTGTTACATCCCGCTTCAAAAGCTGTTTTGCACACAGGAATGGTCCACAATATGGAACCAGCCGTCTACCTCGATGGCATCGGTGGTCTCCGCCTCAACGATAATGTCGCTGTGAAGCAGGATGGCAACGAAGTGTTATCGAAGATGATTCCGCGGGACCTGGATTGGATAGTAGTTGGATGACATTCCCTACACAAACATTGAAAATAGATAGGACATGGCTATATGAAGAACAATACTACACCAGAAGTTGTTGTCGTTACCGGCGCGTCCGCCGGCGTTGGGCGTGCTACCGCCGTTGCCTTTGGCAAGC
This sequence comes from Ktedonobacteraceae bacterium, assembly GCA_035295005.1. GTDB lineage: Bacteria > Chloroflexota > Ktedonobacteria > Ktedonobacterales > Ktedonobacteraceae > DATGJV01. The sequence goes on from DATGJV010000886.1 coordinate 1,590, forward strand.
GTGGTGCCTGTGTTGGGCTGCTTGCTCGCGGCCATGCCGGTTTGGAGGGCGCACAGAGAGAAATTGAGGAGGCGGGCGGTAGAGCTATTGCTCTACCAACCGATGTATCTAATCCCGATCAGGTTGAAGCGGCTGCTCAAAAGGTCGAAGACACCTTTGGGCCGATTGACGTCTGGGTCAACGATGCGATGGAATCGGTCTTTTCGCCTTTTAAAGAGATGAAGCCGCAAGATTTCAAGCGCGTAACCGAAGTGGCTTATCTTGGTTTTGTGTATGGTACGATGACCGCGCTGCACCATATGTTGCCACGCGACAAAGGGAGGATTATCCAGATCGGCTCGGCGCTAGCCTATCGCAGTATTCCTTTGCAATCGGCGTATTGTGGGGCCAAGCACGGTATTATGGGCTTCACCGACTCGGTACGTTGCGAGTTGATCCATGACAGAAGCAATGTGAAAATCACGATGGTGCAACTGCCAGCCGTCAACACGCCGCAATTTGGCTGGGTCAAGAGCAATTTGCCCGATAAGGCACAACCTGTGCCGCCTATCTATCAACCTGAGATGATTGCTGACGCAGTAACATGGGTAACGGACCATTACCGCCGTGAGTTATTCATTGGCCTCTCAACAGTTATAGCAATCCAGGGCAATAAGCTTGCCCCTGCGCTTGGCGATCGCTATCTCGGCAGGACTGGTTACAAATCGCAACAAACAGGTCAACCTGTGGATCCCAACCAACCGAATAATCTTTCGGGTCCAGTTGATGAGAATCGCGACTACGGAGCGCATGGCACATTTGATAGCAAAGCAAGTTACCAGAGCTGGCAACTCTGGGCCGATATGCATGCAGGCACACTGGCGCTGGCTGGCCTCGGTCTCGCAGGCGTCGCCACCTTTGCGGCGCTCGCAAGGAGGTTCCGATGATACAACTTA
>DATGJV010000887.1:0-3301 GCA_035295005.1 Ktedonobacteraceae bacterium
AGGGGTTGATGACAAAGTTCTGCCGGCGATGATGCATTGGGGCTATCATAAACATAATACTGTCACCGGTTCTGTTCCCGTGGCGACACAGATGCTCCACGCTGCCGGCATCGCCTTTTCATGTAAGCTGCGTAAGGCTGCTGTAGTCACTGTCGCATACTGTGGTGATGGTGCTATCACGGAAGCAGATTTCCTCGCGGGGATTCAGTTTGCGGCGCAACATCAACTCCCAGCCATTTTTATCTGCGAACAGGATGATAACTGCGCATCGGTACAAACGTTACCTCTTCCAGCGAATCTGGTTTATCACTCTATTGATGGTATGGATGCTCTCAACGTCTACGCAACTATGCAGGCAGCTATGCACCATGCACGCGCAGGCTACGGCCCTGTACTACTAGAAATGAAGGTTTCTCGTCCCGCTCCCACTCGTGAAATGTCTGCTGAAGCATGGCAAGATGACCCACTTTTATGTTGCCAACACTATCTCGAAGCGCAAGGAATGTGGGATGATGAATGGGCCACTCAATTACAAACGCGCCTCGAAGCTGAGGTTGAACGAGCCTGGCAAGATGCTTTACAAAGTATTGTGTAGCAACGTCTTCTTTGGTATTTTTTATATCATCCTGCACATAACATATGTCCCTCTCCCGACCCCGTGAGCTTATCTTAACCAGTAGTAGGGCCTCTCTTTGCCATGGTCTCGCTCAACTTACTTACAAATATTTTACACTTCTCTGTCTGTTTCATGACAAGTCTCTGCTAGGATATCTCCAAGAGTATGACAATCGCATCCATAAAAAGAAAAAACTTTGCGAAAAATATTTGGAGGATATCCTCAATGTTCAATTCAAAAGGACAGCTTATTTCTGATATTCATATAGTAGAGGAACAATTCGCCTCAGCTCGTTATACAGAGGAAGAACTGACCCGCACCTACGGCAGTCATACGCTCGCATTCTTTGGTCTGGCTCCAGAGAATTTGCATTTCCTGGCCCCTGATGGAGAGGGACTCGTGAACTATCGTTTGACCCGTAATGTCGCGGTTGTGCTTGGTGATCCGGTGTGTGCGCCACAGGCATTTGAGCGCGTGACATGTAGCTTCCTTGATTTTTGCGCACGGAATAAGTGGCATGTGGCTTTCTATCAAGTATATCCGCAACACCTGGACACCTACCGCACCCTCAAGATGCATGCGTTTAAGATGGGTGAAGAAGCAATCCTCAACCCTCAAACCTTTACCCTGCAAGGCTCGGCACTGGCGAATGTACGGACCAGTAGCCGACGCGCTGAACGTGAAGGAGTAAGTATTCAGTGGTACGAAGGCGTCCCTCCCACAGAAGTGATGTACCAACTAGAGCACCTCTCTAATGCCTGGTTGGCGCACAAAGGAGGCAAGCATGCCAAAGAGACGGCTTTCAGTGTGGGGCGCTTCGACGAATTGACCAATATTGCTGAACGGGCTGATACGCTTGCTACGCTCTCAACGCCTTCAACCGTTCCTCAAGAAACTTGGCCTCGCTTTTTGACCGCGGTTGCAATGACGAGTTCCGGCAAAGCATGTGCCTTTATGACCTTTACCCCCGTCTATGGGTGTTTGAACGACGAAGCGACAGATAATCGGCCAGAAGTTCAAGAATGGGGATGGACGCTCGATATTATGCGCCGAACGCCAACTACCCCGCCTGGCGTGATTGAACTGTTACTGGTGCGTGCCATCGACCGTTTCCGCCTGTGCGGAGCAACTGTCCTTAGCCTGGGTCTGGTGGCATGGTCCGATACACGCCGGGAGATGAGTCCTGTACAACGAAAACTTGCCAGTGTTGTTACTGATCGCCTACACTTGTTAGAAACCCACAATACGCTCTTCAAATTCAAACAGAAATTTAACCCTTGTTGGGAAAGCCGCTATGTTGTCGCACGCGTATCACTTTCGTTACCGCAGGTTGCATTGGGGGTACTTCGTGTACGGAACTATTCAAGTGGTGTGGCGAAACTGGTGCGCTGAGATCAGTAGAAGAGCAGAGGGCTCAAAAAGGGAATTAAGAGGAGTTATTGTTGTTTTCAAAAAAAACAGTAGAACGACAAACGCCAGGAGATTCATCTAAGCGGTCGCATGGGGATACAGCCCGTCGCTTCCTTCCATGGAGTAGCACATTCCAACAATTTCTTCGCTACTGCCTTGTGGGTGGAGTGAACACGGGCGTTGATTTGTTGATGCTCAATATCTTGTTGTGGCGCTTTCCCACGCACAATGTGCAGGTCCTGGTGGCTTACAATTCTGTTGCCTATAGCTGCGGCGCACTGAGTAGTTTTTTCTTGAACAAGTACTGGACATTTCGGCGCACCCAAAGACCGACAGCAAGGGAAGTTGTACGCTTTGTTATCAGTGTGTTGCTCGAGGTTCTGTATAGTAATGTCTTGATATGGCTCGCCGGGAAGGCGTTGCAGCCATTCATTCCCAATATCACGCTGTGGGGCAATGCATCAAAACTTGTGGCAGTGGTCGTTGGCGCGGTTCTCTCCTACAGCTTAATGCGCTTCTGGACCTTTGCTAGTGGGTCGAATGATCGACCGAAAAAGCAGAAAACCATCCACCAGCCGGACACCGGTTCAGCTTCAGCCACTATCCCAGCGTCTCCTATAGGAGAACATGTTCATCACCAAAGAGAAAGCGAGAGAACGCCGTAGCACGAGATTACAACCCCTGGTCTTCTGCTGTGCTGCTGCGTTGTGTACGCACGATTGCGCCTGGCTGATTGAGAAGAGCATCCTCGATACGTTGGCGATGTTTGGGTAATGTGTTGGGGGGCAGATGTGTTGGGTCAAAGTAGCGGCATTCACGCATTTCTTCGGTCGCGGTCGGAACTCCTGCATGGATATGACAGCGGAAAGTTAAGACAACCTCCTGCTTTTGGGGTTTGGAGTAGACACCAACCAATTGCGCGACTTCCACCTCTAATCGTGTCTCCTCATAAACCTCGCGCCGCAATGCCTCATCGACTGTTTCACCAACTTCCATCCCGCCGCCAGGGAGATTCCACCAGTCGATATCGCGACGGAGGGCTAACAGAATCTTTCCTTCGGAAAAAATGAGTGCTGAAACAGCGATGCGAAAACGAGCTGAACTTCCCGCTGAATTTTCAAACATGTCTTGCATCTGCAACGTTCCTTGCTATCTTCTTATAGTTGGTAGACGGTATAGGCTATGTCATGTAAAATTTGTTGGGCGAGATCGTAGGCTTGCTCCTCGTCGATTTCATCGGCATCGATCATTTCATTCAGTACCTGCCCAAGGACA
>DATGJV010000888.1:0-4254 GCA_035295005.1 Ktedonobacteraceae bacterium
AACGGGGACTGCTGTTCGTGTGCGGTAGAATCCTCCAACTTGCCTCTGTCGTAGCGCGTGAGCATGCTTGCCGCGGGCAAATAGCTCACCTGATACTGCTCTACCAGGAAGTGAGAACCATCGTAAAGGGCATGAAATGGCAACGTATGTAGTGGACCATAAGGAACAATTGTTACAGTCCCAGATGGTGGAGGCAGCAACGCAGCAACGGGCGCTATCAGCAAATCGTACAATTTCTTTAGCATCTCGCGCACGCCCTGTTGTTGAACGTGTCCCGGTTGCTGGGGATTTGCCCATCCTCCCGGCTGCAAACGCGCATGGAGGAAAGGCAACAGACGCCGCAACTGTTTCATCCCGTCCGGGTGTTCACAGGTGACGAATTGTTCGGCTGACACAGCAAAAATGACGATACGTTCCCTGTCCAGAAAATACGCCAGCACAAGCTGGTCCGGCACAAGTCGCTGGCGGAGTTGTGCGACATTCAGGTAGCTCGCATAGCTCTTATCGCTTGCCTGATTCTTTTGCCTGTTTTTTGCGCGTTGTGCCGTCTGTGTAGATGAAGTAGCAGAGGCTGTAAACTGCTGGACATAAAGGCGCTCAAACAGTTCGTTCACCTTTGTCTCGCATCGCTTCAGTTCCGTTTCGATAATTTCTCGCTCGACCATCGAAGATAGCGCAGAAGAACCGGCTGCGTCTATTGCTCCCGCGCTATCCATCTGAGAGAGCAGTACGCTGTAGTTGCGGTATTCTTTCTGCCACGTTTTAAGTTCGTCCTGTGTGCGCAGGATCATGGCGCTATTGCTCAGTGAAGCAGAAGAGGTATTAGATTCTCCCTGTTCTTCCCTCCTTTCAGGAGAGACCACGATGTTGAGATACTGGCGCAGCGCCATTGAACGCGCCCGCTCAAGATAATTGAAGGCGCGTTCAGCTTTTCCCTGTTGCAGGCAGACTGTAATCATAGCCGCGTATACTGCCCATGCCGTTTGTAAGAAGGAGGGTGAGAGGTCATACACCAGATTATTCAGAATGCGCTCAATCTGAGCAATGGCCGCGGTATAGTAGCGGGCGGCCATCGCACTATTTCCTTGCAAGGCCAGCAGCTGTCCCAGCAGATACTGTCCTTTATATACTTCTTCCAGCATAGAGATCTGCCGTGCCGAGGCTATCGCCTGTTCGCAGGATGAGACTGCCTCTTGCAGAAGCAGCGTGTATCGCTCCTTCTCTCGCCGTTTCTCTGCTTGCCGCGCTTGCGCTAAAAGAGAACCGGCTATTATAAGGCTCGCTTGCACCGACTGTGCTGCCAGTCCCTGCTCGTCGAATGAGCGTTTGATGCTTCGTGCTTCCTTATCTGCTTTCACGGCATCACTCATAGTGAGCAGCAGTTCCGCTCGTTGCAGACGAGTCGCCAGAATGTAGTGGTGGAAGCCGTCTCGTTCAAACAGCGTTTGTGCTTCATTCAGCACTGCCAGCGCCTCTTGCAAACGTCCGGCGGCTACCAGTGTTGTGGCATATTCGCGCAAAGTATCTGTTGCGTAGAGTGAGACATCAAGTTCCCGGTGTATTGCAACTGCTTCAGCTGCTAGTTGGCAGGCCTCGTTCAGTCTGTTTAACTTCACCAGCGTTCTGGCAATTTGCCGCTTTATTTCGGCCATCATTATAGGATTATCATTCTGCCGTTGAAGTAGGATATCCTGCGCTGCATAATAACTGCGCAACGCGGAGCCATAATATCCTCGAATATAATCGAGGTCTGCCATGTTGATTTCGGAGTTAGCCGCCATATCCATGTCCTGACTGGTGACTAAACTGGTATAACCCTCCTGTTGTAGGTGATATGCTTGCTCAAACATACCGAGCCAGGAGAGGCTGATGGCCTTAGCAACCTTTGCCATCGCGATAGCACGTGTGATAAATCTCTCGCTCTGTCCTGTCACCGTTGGATAGATAGCCAGTATACGTTCATACAGTTCGACAGCATCACGGTACCGCCCCACCTGTTTGTAAATCCATGCGATATTGTGTTCAATGATGCAGACCCAGTACGGCTCATTGAGACGCACGAAGACGGATCGGGCCTGTTCTGCTTGCTGCAATGCCTCCTCGATGTGTCCCAACGAAGCTGCGGACACAATCCAGCTGATACGCGAACGCGCCCAGTTTGCCTCGTCGTCTATCTGTAAGAACTCTTTCCCGCTCTCATCAAGGCAATCCATCGCGGCCTGGTAGTGTCCGATTTGCGCCAGCACATCTCCCCTCGCTTTGAGGCCAAGCGCGTGGCAGAGCGTATGTTGCGTATGTGTGCCAAGAAAGACGAGCAGTTCCGCTATTTTCAGCGAGTTAAACGGGGAATAGAGGTGAGCCAGCGCCTCGTCGGCCAGCATATTGCCCATTGCTGCGAGGTCCACTATCTCGTTTGCGTGCGCCCGGATATAGTCTTTTCCCTCTTCCAGGCTAAGTTCCCGTAAGGATTGTAGAAACTGGGCGTTTTCCATAAATTTGGTACGTCCTCAGTGGATATTCAATTCCTCAATAACTACGTCGCGTCCAGGTAAATGCAGGATCATCACATAGGTTCCAGCAGGGACGGGTTCCAGCAAGATATTGCCAACATCGTCTACAAGTGTTGTCAGAAATGGAGTTGCGTCCTCGGTTTGCACGCTGGCAGAGCGGAAGAGTTCTACCGTCATTCCCTCGAAGGCGTTCACCGTTTCCGCATCATTGCTGCTCGTGATAATGCCTAGCAGCATGATATCACTGTTTCCGTCGTGTGAGAGATGAAGCGAGAGGTCAATGGATTCGGCGCGGTATTGCCGGGGCCAGCCGCCTGTAGCGGGGTGTTCGCGTAGCACTGGTTGTGCCTGTTGCACCACAAGCGTGGCGACAAGGCGACGTATCGCTGTGCGCAACGAGAATGTCGCCGGGGCAAATGGGTCAAAAGCGGCCTGTTGGCGGCGTATCAACGCGATATCGTCCGCGCACGCCGGGCAGTCCAGCGAGTGCGATGCAATGGCTGTTCGCTGCTCTTCTGGAACCACACCGAGGCAGTAATAGTTCAAATCTACGGCGCTTGGACATACGCTGCGATAGAGTTGCGTGCGCAATCGCGTATTGGTTTGCGTGTAGGTGGCAAGCTGCTGCTGGCAAACAGGGCATTGTGCCAGGTGTTCCCGCTCTTCTGGCGAGAGGGTATCATCGTCATAGGCGACGCTCATGAGGTCTTCATTGCTAATCGCCATTGCATGCGGCTGGTTTGTCATACTACGCTTTATCCTCCTATTCCTCATCGCCGAGGAGCCAGCGCAACCGGTCCTGGTTCCGGCGCAGCCGCTCAACAATATTACAATTCAGGCGATATACCTCTTTCACACTGGCAAATTCGTTCGGGCAGCGTATCACAACTTCTCTTGGTTTGAGTCCACAATAGTATAGCAAATAGGCCAGCCGTTGTTCTCGTGGATCGGAAAGCAAACTCTGGATGCTAACCCAGGTGGTATGCCAGTCGTCAGGCTCGCTTACCGCAGGTTCTTCATACGAATCGGTCTCCGGCCATGGCACCTCTTTTGAGCGTAAGTGAGACCGCGTCGTATCCATGATCACTCCGTTCAGCGTCGCATGTAAATAACTGAGGGCTGCGACCAGCGATTGGAACTCTACTTTCTGGCTGTGGACGGCATGCCAGAAGCGGCTAAAGGTCATGGCGATATAATTATCTTCCGAATCATGTCGCAGGGCAATATCATTGCTGGGATGGCTGCGCAACCACATGCGCACCGAATCGCCAAATCGCTCTTGCAGCACGGTCCATGCTGCGTCAAGCCCCTGTACAATGGCCCGCCGGAAAATTTCCAGGCAAAACCTGTCGTCCGACGGCTCCTTACGACGGCGTTTGCCCATCTCCTGCGAACAACGGTGTGAGAGCGACGACAAATTCACCTGGCTCAGAATTTCATCCATTGCAACATCCATGTCTCTACCTGCTTTCTCTAAAATAAAGCGGTATGTTGTTTATTATGTCCAGGCTATACAGATAAGACGCTTGAAGAGCGCATTTTTTCCTCTTGAGAGCATAGTCTATTATCAATGCAATGTCAAGAAGGGGAAATGACATATGCTACACTTCTGTGGATGAAACGTACCTCCATGTATGAACCGAATGTACCTCTACCACTATGTGGAGGCCAATTTATCGGCCCCCACGCAGTGGTAGGGGCCGATTTATCGTGCCCACCGCCGATTTATCGGCCCGTATCCATG
>DATGJV010000889.1:0-2616 GCA_035295005.1 Ktedonobacteraceae bacterium
AACTTGCCTCAAAACTTCATGGTCGCCAACGTAAGAAAAAATCTATCGTTCCTGATATCTCCTACATGGGTCACCTTATGGAGGTTGCAGGTATTGTACAGGCCAACGGTGGCGATGAAACCACTGTAGCGGCAGTTCTCCTTCATGATGCCATTGAGGATCAAGGAGCAGAGGCGCGTGAGGAAATTTGCGCAAAATTTGGGCAGCAGGTACTTGATATCATCGAAGCGTGTACCGAGAGCGATACCATTCCCAGACCACCCTGGAGAGAACGCAAAGAAGCCTATCTCAAGCTGGTAGAAACAGCCCCATTACCAGCCCTCCTGGTGATTATTGCAGACAAATTGCAAAATAGTAGAGCGTTATTACGACGACTTAAATTAGAAGGCGCAGAGGGATGGGGTAGTCCCAGCCGGGAGGAGAAGTTGTGGTATATACATAATCTCCTCGTAGCAATGCGTCATCGGCTGGCCCAACTGGAACAGGAAGATGACCATCCTACACTTGTGAGTGTGCGTCTACTTATTGATGCGTACGCCGGAGTAGTTGCTGAATTGACACATTAGTGAAGTACCCCGTTCCTGGAAGGCAGAGGCTTCGACAGACTTCCCACGCGAGTTCGTCTGTGGGACACTTCCTGCCCCGGCATGTTTTTTGAGAATATTCCTGGCGGCGTTGGTATCCCGGTCGAGTTCACACCCGCATTCACAGCCGTGCAATAGGCATCTTTGCGTTCGGAGAGCGCGGCATTATTCAACTCTCGACATCTATTCAGCGTCCAGAAGGGTTTTTCTTCCTGCTGCTTGTTGGGATACAGGCGAAATTTGTACGCTTTTCTCATCGTTTTTTTTGCCCCTCAACATAGCGCTTGAATGTTTCCAGGGTTACCTCCGGTAATCGCCACAACATACGAGTTCGTCCACAGGGACGGTAAACGCCGCTTCAATTGAGGGAACTCCTGGCGCAAATACCACTTACGGCGCACTTGCTAAAAGAACGTGGCAGAGGCGTATGGGAGTCGAACCCACCAGGGACCGCGCCGAGCGACCCCTCAGCCGTTTTGAAGACGGTGAGACCCACCGGGGCCCCTACACCTCCATGCTTGTTTGTACTATTCGTATGGCGTATTGTGCCATTCATGCCCGTTCTTGTCAAGCCGTCAAGCCAGATGGCGTATCGTATCTACCGTCACCTCAGTTAGCGATGTGACCATCAGTTCGGCGGCCCGTAGACCAGGCAGGTCACGGTTGCCAGCCACTGCAATACAACGCATACCGGCGGCGTGCGCAGCCTCTACTCCGGCGACAGCATCTTCGATAACAAGACTTTGTGCTGGATCAACGCTCAAAGCTTGAGACGCTTTGAGGAAGATATCTGGTGCGGGTTTGCCGCGTGGCACCATTTCGCCGGAAACGAGAGCCGTGAGATAGCGATTTAATCCCAGCACAGCACTGATAAGCTCAATGTTTTCGGGGGGAGTAGATGTTGCCAGCGCCTGCGCGAATCCTGCTTCGTGCAGTCCCTTCATGAGTTCCATTGAACCCGGCAGCGGTGTTGCGGTATCTCGAATATATTCACGGAAATACGCCTCTTTGCGATCCGCTAACGCCTTCATCTGCTCTGTGGAAAGCGGTCCCCAGAGAATCGCAAAAATGTCGTCGTTGCGTTTGCCAAAAGTGGCCCAGAAATCGGCATCGGTCATCGGAACGCCCTCTTCATGGGCGAGTCGTTGCCACGCCCGCCGGTGTTCCTCCGCGCTATCAATAATCACGCCATCGAGATCCCAGATTACCGCTTGTATTTGATTTGACATAAGATTATGATGTACTCCTGACACGTTTCTGTAATCATAGCATATGGATACCGCAAAAAACCGGCGTTCCCTTGATGGGTTGCGGCTATGGTTTGATGATTCCGTTGATAGCGAGAACAACAACGAGTGCGCCAATGCCATTATTGAGCATGTGCAGAAATATACCGGGCCAGAGCGAGCGCGTGCGCCAGCGTATAAAGGCAAGCACGATACCAATAATAAAGAGGACGGCAAACGAACCGAGGTCGGCATGGGCAATCGCAAATAAGAAGGAACTGGCAACAATAGCAATACCCACAGGCATAGCTCGTCTTAAACCCATGAAGATGAAGCCGCGAAAAAATATCTCTTCACAAAAGGGAGCGACAAACACCGCTACCAGTAGTGTGGCATACGTTGTGTAAGGCATCTTCTGGCCCTCTTGCAGCAGCACCTGATCGTTAGTTTGCAGGTTCCAATGAAATAACGAGATCACATACTGGTAGAGGTTATCAATTGCGAGGATGGCAATGATTAACACAAAAAGCAAGCCCAGAGCCTGAAGAGCGTTAAATTTTCTGAAGCCTAACGCTTGCAAGCCCAGTTTCCAGCGTGAAGGCAACGAATGATAGGCACGAATAGCAATAAGAAGTGGGGCAACGACAAACGCACCCTCAATGATTGCTGAAATGATAAACGTGATGATCGCGTTGATAACATCAAGCCGTGGCGAGAGCGAAGTAGTGCGAGGTGCTTGATTGCCGAGGAACGTCAGTCCAAGTGCCAGTAATATCCAGGGAACGAGTGTCAGGACGATGCCAAAT
>DATGJV010000890.1:0-10665 GCA_035295005.1 Ktedonobacteraceae bacterium
CCTGAGCCAATGACCGTCGTAAGCTGCTGGACAGGCATACCATCCCCCTGTTCAGGAACGCCGAGGTAGATGCGGACGACCGTTCCCCGATGAACGACATTGGGGCTATGAGCAACGGTTCCATTGAGAACATTGGTGACAAAAAGGACGGCTTCACCATTAAGGTCTAATGCGGTCATGTCCCACGGCCCATTGATGGGATGACCGGAGAATGTTTCAACTGGTTTGCCTTTGCTGTTCAGCACGATCAGGCAACCGGCCTTCGCGGTGGCTGATGTACCATCAGCCGTTGGCAGACTGCCTATAATAACCCATCCTCTTTGAAGGACGACCAGAGCGGTAGTTAAGCCAACTCCTCCTGGACACGCCCCTGGTAGCGAATGGGCATCAATCTGAGCGAAGAGGCTCACGTTGCCCTGAGGTGAAATCTGTACAATGGTCGTACCTGTTCCTTGAAGCCCGCCATTGCTCCCGTTATTGTTGAAATTGCTCACAAGAATGTCACCCCGAACCAGGTTGCCAACTGAGTTTGGGACGACTGCTATGCCATAGGGATTCTGATCGCCATTTTGCGGCACAGTGGATGCAACCTGACTGACTGTGTTGAAACCGCCAATGAACGAGTTATCGGCAGCCAGTGCCAGCGATGGAGTCATTGCAAGGATAACTGCCAGCACACCTGCCAGAAAAGTAGGCACAAACAAATAAAACTTACGGTGCTGTATAAACCACATGGAATACCTCCTGCTATTTTTGCGTCAGTAATACATGGCACTACGTAGTTATACGCGATATAGTTACAGGGGGGTTGGAAATGGTTTTTCGAAATACTGCTAAATATTAACAGGTAGAAACCTTTTTGCTTATTGAGTCAGTTCATGATTGTGTCCCCTGATCCAGTCCATTGTAAATACGTTGGAAGGAGTGCCTGGCACGCGAGAGGCGGCTACGGACAGCGGAGAGGGAGTCTTGCATTGTTTCGGCAATTTCGTTATAGGTGAAGCCTTCGGCGTCCAGAAGGAGGCACATGGCAGAAGCCGGGGGCAACTGCGCGAGGACGCGTTGCACTAGATCGCGCTCCAATACGCTTTCTTCAAAGCGTTCATCGCTGATGAGATACTCCTCGTTGATTTCATCAGTGGCGTTTTCGTTGCCGCTTTGTGGGGATGAAAGGGGTATCCAGGTGACGTGTTTGCGTTTGCGCCATTCACTGCGCACTTGATTGAGGGCAATGCGATAGAGCCAGGCAGCAAAACGCAACTCTTCCCCATTCATGCGGGGCAGAGCGCGAAATGCCGAGAGGAATGTCTCCTGGCACAGGTCTTGCGTCAATTGTACATCCTGCGTCATACTGTAGAGCATGCGGCGGATGCGTGGCTCATAGAGTATTACCAGTGCTTCAAAGGCAGACACCGAGCCTTGACAGGCCTCCATTACAAGTCGGGACTCATCTTCTACAGCTTTCATACAACCCCATGATGATTTTACGTGCCGAAATCAGCTACTCTACAGGGGGATAAGGGAATACTTTATACTTCGTTTTACCAATCTCTTTAGCTCTTCAATTGCCCCATCTATATTCATCTGCATAGTATACTACGTCACGGCGTTGGTATCTTATCCCACCCAATCAGTTGTATAGGAGAATAGGTACCAGATAACGACGGCACGACCATTTGCTTGAGTGTTGTGAGATCATCCGACCAGACCTTATAGGTGCCATTCGCATAGAGTCCTTGCACAATCAGTGCATGCCCGTAGGGGGCAAGAGCAAAATTGCCACCACAGATTGGGTCAGCGCCTACACTTGTTATCTTGCATAACGCGGTTGCGCCGGGCGCGGCATTGTTCAGCATAACCTGATCCTGCTGCGCTGTGACCCCCAAATCTAGTACCTGGAACGCGCCATTTTCAACACGCATGATGATGAGCGAATTATCCGCCGCGTACCCGATAGGCGTCCCAAAGAGATACTGGCGCAAAAGGCGCTGGTTCGTGCCATCGCTATTGACGGCATAGAGGCCAGGATTACCGGCAGGACCAACTGTGTTCGCGAAGTAGACAGTGGCACCATCGGGACTCAGCCAGAAGGTTGCTCCCGTGGAACCGAATGTTACCTGCTGTACAGCATTGGTGTTGACATCAATACGATAGAGCGCATCCATTGTACGGTCCGCGCCGCCGGTGAAGTAGAGAAACGGCTTGCGATAGAAGTTTATATGCGGTGCCATGAGCGATGGCAAGAATGTACTGACCGTTTCTGCCTGGACATTCACCTCAATAACGCTGCTAAATGTCGTAATCAGTGCATACGTGCTATTCAACCAGATTGCATTTCCTCCGTTTCCCTTGAGCGTATAGATTGTAGCATTTTTGCTTGCCGACAACTGTGTATAATACACGGTTGTGCCGTCATTGACTGTGTGATACATCACATTTTGCCCATCCTGTGAAACTCCATCAAAAATGGTGTTGGATGGCAATCTGTTTGAAGTGAGCGGTGTACAGCAATCTGTCAGGTAATTGAGGTTGGCAAGGGTAAACATAGGAGTAACAAGGGCAACTCTGTTCCAGCCATCAAAGGGAGCGACCGTTGCAGCCGGTGAAGGCGTGGATGATGAAACTCCTGTTGGCGAAGTGGCAGGCGATGATGAAGGAGTAACAGCCGGTGAAGGCGACAACCTGGGAGTCTGTAGTGGTGTCTTATGGAGCGTGGGGGTACTGGCTGTTCCTACAGCCGGGGCAAAGAAACGGTGACTGAAAAGCCCTACGGAGGCGAGAATGATGACCAGAACCGCAGCTATAGCCGCGATATTTTGCCATATGACACGGGTACGACGGGGAGAACGCCTGGCAGTTTGTGGTCTACTATCCACAGACGGCACAAGGGAACCAGGCTCTAACTCCTGTTCCTCAACGCTATTCGTATCCTCCTTTTGGAGTGATTGCTCCTGACGAATAGCGGCTAAAATAGCCCCGGTTGTAGGTGGCACCTGCTTTTCGCTCGTCGCCAGGACATCCTTGAGAGCAGTGCGAATCTGTGAATCAGGCCCTTGCTCTTCATGTTGCCCCATAATTATTCCTCCTGATTGGGTCTGGTCTTTTTCGCCAGTGGACAAAATATGTATATCTTATAGAAACAAACCTTGACTACACTTTGCGTCCACCATTAAAGATAACAATGCAGGAGGGATATGTTTTGTTTTGCGGAGGGGAAATTTGGGTGAAACAGAGCTACAGAGCTAGAGAAATATTAAGCAGGACGAAAACGTGGCAAGCTAATGGTTTCATTGACAGCATCGAAAACGACGGTGACGGGCAAATTGACGCGCAAATCGGTGGGGTCAATATCTATGATGTTGCTCATAAGGCGCGGGCCTTCGTTGAGTTGCACGATGACGACGTTGTAGGGGGTCTCGTTGACAAACTCTGGCGATTTGTTCTGGTGAATAATGGTGTACGAATAAATTACACCCTGACCGGAGGTGTCAACCCAGCGTACAGCAGTGGAACCGCAGTGCATGCAGTACAGGCGCGGGTAAAACTGGTAACGCTGGCACTCTTCGCAGTGCTGCAAAACCAATTTTCCTTCGCGGCAGCCATCCCAGAAAGGGCGGCTTTCATCGGTCACATACGGTAATGGTTTGGGGCGTGCTGTACTCTCCGGCATTATCAAGTCTCCTCTGTTTGATTTGTTAGACGCAGTATACTCTATTTTGCAGGTGACATACAAGCAACTACAAAAGGCTTGTTCCACCGCAAGCATTGCTGGAAAACTTGCCATAGATACGACAACATCATATAATCTGTGCAGCATTACACGAAAAAAAGGAGCATTGAGCATATGCCATCCTATAACGGTCGCATTGCCATTGTGGGCGTCGCTGAGTCCGACTATGGCCGCGTTCCCAATATGACGGAGATGCAATTACACGCGCAGGCGACGTGGCGGGCGCTTGATGAAAGTGGGTTGCACAAAAATGATATAGATGCAGTCTTCTGTAGCTCTCACTCGCTGGGAATGCCAACGGTCATGCTCTGCGAATACCTGCAAATATTTCCTCGCTATAGCGATACCACTTCAATTGGCGGCTCATCGTTCGAGGCCCATCTCAATCACGCTGTCGCCGCTATCCGGGCAGGTAAGTGTGAGGTTGCCCTCATCACCTATGCCAGCACGCAGCTCTCCAGCCGTGGGCGCATGATAGGCACGGGCGGGAGACCGGCGACCATTCCCGAAGCGACGTATGAATCGCCCTACGGCAATACGCTTGTGGGAGCATATGCGATGGCGGCACGGCGACATATGTACCAGTTTGGCACAACCTCCGAGCAACTGGCGGAAATCGCCGTCGTCTCTCGCCATAATGCGAGCCTGAATCCACTCGCAATGTACCGCGAGCCGATAACGGTGCAGGATGTCCTCGACTCGCGTATGATTGCCGACCCATTGCACCTGCTCGATTGTTGCGTCGTCAGCGATGGCGGCGGTGCCGTACTGGTGACAACGGAAGACCGCGCCCGTGACCTCAAACAGCAACCGGTGTATGTATTGGGGAGCAGCGAGAGCCATACCCACGCACAGATTTCCCAGATGCCCGACCTGACTGTAACGGCGGCAGCATTTACCGCCCCCCGTGCCTTCGCCGAAGCGGGAGTGACACCGAGCGATATTGACATGGCGATGATTTACGACTCATTCACGATCACCGTTCTCCTGCTGCTGGAGGATTTAGGCTTCTGCAAAAAAGGCGAGGGAGGCTCCTTTGTCGAGAATGGGCGTATCGCGCTCGGCGGTCAATTGCCCATCAATACCGACGGCGGCGGACTCTCGTCAAACCATCCAGGTATGCGCGGCATCTTTTTGCTGATTGAGGCCACACGCCAACTGCGCAACCAGTGCGGCCCACGCCAGGTTGCGGGAGCTAAACTGGCAGTTGCTCACGGGAGCGGCGGTTTGCTTTCTTCACAGGCAACGATTATCCTGGGAAAATAAGATACCCTTCCTACAATTGAAGGACGCTCAGGGTGACTGTGACCGTTTGAGGACTGGATTGCAAGGGAGCGCCACTATTGTCATGAGCCTCAATGGTGATATGACCAGTGTATCTCCCTACGATCATACCTTGCGTATTCACATGAATTTCGATAGGACTCCCTGAACCATTATCTTGCCCGGCACTATTTTTGACACTTAGCCATGCTCTGCTATTTGCGTCTACAGAGGCGAACCACGTGACCGGGTGAGCGCAATTCCCACTGTCACTCAGCATCACTTGCTGGTCGGGAGGATTCGGTTTGAGCAAGACAACAGAGAATGTCACGTTATTTGGAGCAACCTGTAATGTGCAGGGCTGCAAAACTCTTACTGTTACTGTGACAAATTGCGGGCTGCCTGATACCTGCGCTCCTGAGCCATCTGTCGCGCTTACAGTAACCTGCGTACTATATGTTCCGGTTGACAGGCCGTTTGTATTGATGCGAACGGCCAGTTGCGTACTTTGCAATGCGGCAATACTGCCACTCATTGGAGTAAGGTTCAGCCAGAAGGCTGTGCCGGAATCAAAACTCACCTGCCAGTTTAGCACGCCGCCGCCGTTGTTGCTGATTGTTTCATTTTGAGCAATTGGGTTTCCCTGGCCCTGCACGGCATTGAAGTTTAGATTCTGCGACGAGATATTCAATGATGGCGCTCCAGGTGGGGGAGTTGCGTTACCTCCCTGACCCGGTGTACCCGTTCCAGGGAGTGCAGTACCGTTTCCCGGCGGGATTTGTCCTGGGGATTGGGTACCAGATGGCGATGTTGTGGATGGAAGAACGTTCAAGTGTACCAGCACTGTTTGGGTGCGTTGACCGGCGACAAAGACGATAAAGCCTGTATATGTCCCCGGCTGTAGCGTCTTCCCCTGTATGCCAACAGTTGTGACCACATTGCTATCATCTTGTAATTGACCATGCATTGGTGTCATGGTCAGCCAACTTGCCGAGGTGGATGCTTGCCAGTTGATAACACCGAGACAGTCTGAAGTGGTATTCAAACCAAGCGATTGTGTGTTTAAATTGCTCGTACCAGCAACAACTGAAAACGACATGACGCCCATACTTGCTACCACACCGCATCGCGGTTGCACGGTTAAGGAAACTGCTACTGGCTGAAATGGTGCTGGAGTTTTGTGGCTATAGGAAAAATACAAAAGAAGACTATAGACGCCTGGAAGGAGTATCGAGCTATGCACCATTACCCGTATCTGAGCTGTGGCACCGGGCCCTATCGTTCCTGATGAAGGCACGGTCTGCAACCAATCACTGTTGGGCATATACGACATTGCTTGATTAAATGGCACCGAGGGTGGATTACTGGTTGTATCCCAGTACAATGGTTGCGTACCTGGATTGCTTACCATCACTGGCTGGTCGGCTGGACTGGCGCTGCCATCTACAGCCATAAACGAGAGGGCCGGTGCCACAGCAGTCAAAATGGTATCCTTCTGCTTTACGAATGGTAGAACGATCATAGTAATCTGAATAAGGACAGGGCTACCAGCATTCCAATGCAGTGAAATAGTCCCATTATATGTTCCTGGCGACAGATTGGCACGAGTAACGGCGATGGAAATACCCTGGCTATCACTAAAAACGCCCTGTGCAGGCGTAGTGAACAACCAGGGCTGATTGCTGTCGGCAAACCAGGAAATAGTATTTCCACCTCCATTATGCAATGTTACTGGTTGAATAGTATTTGCACCTTGCACATCTCTTCCCATATTCAATGCTTGCTGGCTTACCTTGAGGCGAGGCGGTTGTATTTGAGTATTCCCGGTAATCTGAAGTATCGTGCTGGCGGTATAATGCGTCGTGACATCTTCCGCATCAATGATATGCATACCAGAAGCCCAGGTATCTTCCACCAGCATATGCACATCTATGCTGCCAGTTGGCCCAACCTGGATAAGTGGAGAACTGGTATCAGTACGTACAGCTTCCTGCACGTCATGGGTGAGAAACACATCGTTCAGTGATGGGAAATGGGCAATTTGCAGCAACACAACCTGGCCGGGATGCGCAATTGTTGGTGAAACGGTGATTACCGGTAGAGACGATGTCGCCTCACGTTGTCTGTGAATAGTCACATTTATTGAGGCCAGTACGATATCAGCAATGATGGCTAACACAACCATGAGGGCAAGTGAGATGATGGCAATACGCAGCGTGCGCTTGCGCCTGAATATATTCACAGGGTGAGAAATAGGGGTGATAGGAGCAGGTTGCACGCTTTGTTGTCCTGGGTTACTCCTTTGAATACCTTTCTTTTGTGCCGGTCCACCGCCTTTATTCGAGAGGAATGGAAACTGCCGAAACGAAAGTGGATCAGATTGCTCGATGAGATCGTCTGATTGCACATCATGCATCGCGCTGTTTTCCAGTTCAGGCCAAGCATCTGGCAACAAGATACTCAAATCTTTTTCCTGTTCGGACTCAGGAACGGTGGGATGGTGCAACGAGGAATTGTCTTTTGCTGAATGATCTAGCACTGCATTTTGTGGAAGCTGTTTATGGAGAGGCATCACCGGCTCTTGCCTGGCAAGATTGCGAGGCTCTGCTTCAGGTAACTGGGAAGTTGGTCGTTCAATCTCTTCATGCGGCTGGAAACGCTTGATAAATTTGACGCGGCACTCATCGCAGAACAGCGAGTTTGGAGGACATTGTTCATTACACGCTAAACATTGATTCATATCCAGCTCTGTCCCTCTAGCATATAGCACAACAACTGTTTGGCACACAACTCCTGCCAGTATGTAATACGTCTAATGAGCAGACAGTATATAAATGTGCGGGTAACAGTAGCCTATAGGTAATAGCAACTGAACAACAATCCTATGCAGATATTCAGCAGGAACAAGTCACGTTTTTGAGCTTTTCGCGTCTATTCTACATTCACCTTTTGAGAATTTACTCAGGCATCTGTGCCAACGTTGACTTGACCTCGATATAACGGGCCAGGATAAACACGAGGTCGGAGAGGCGGTTGAGGTAGCGCACCACTTCGGTATTCTCAATCACATGGTCGTGCAAGAGTTTTACGGTCATGCGTTCGGCGCGACGGATAATGGTGCGGGCAAGGTCGAGCGCGGCCCCATCGGGGGTATCGCCGGGAATAATGAATTTGTTGGGAATCTCTACTTCCTGTTTAAGTTCCTCTTCGGTCTTCTCCAGGCCCTGTACATGCTCAATCGTCATACGAAAGCCCATTTTTTCGTAGTTTTCGGGGGGCGTCGCCAGTTCGGCCATCAGCAGATAAAGCTCCTGCTGGATATGGAAGATAATTTCTTTTGCTCTGGTGTCTTTCGTCATAGCACGAGCAAGGCCGAGGGCAGATGTCGCCTCGTCTACTGTGCCGAACGTATCGGGGCGCGGGTCATATTTCGCGACGCGCTGGTCCCCCAGCAGACCGGTATAACCGGTATCGCCTGTGCCAGTAGTTACCTTTGCCATATATGATCACTCCTATCTGAGAAATGGAACGTCATGAAACATGATATCTGTAGGCCCGGCTGACACGTCGCCAGTCGAGTTCGCGACCACGCACGGGCCGCTCCTCATCTAACGGCTCCAGCCGATTGGTGGCAAGAAAGCGCCGTCGTAAGTTTGAAAGGTCTATCTGCTCCTCTGGCGGGAAAAATGCCCGGTAAAGCAGAGCGGCTTCGGCAAGGGTGAGTATGCCATCACCGGGGGCTGGTTCCTTGAGTACACCCATAGGGCGCGTTTCTTTTGTCATTGATGAGCCAAATTGCTGCTGCCACCAATCGAGATTTTGTGCCGTCCCCATATCCGCGAGATGGCGCAAGACAATCTCCGGGTCGCGTTGTATCTGCGCCCGCAGTGTGTGCAATGCCGTTTGCAACGCGGGTCCTACATCTGCATCAAGAGGCCGTTGTCCCGACTCAATATCGCGCACGGAAGTCCAGTTCACACGCAAACTCGGTACGGCGTGGGAAGACAGATTTGGACGCAATTCATCGCGGTTGGCTCGTAGTAAGACGCTATGAATGAGAGAAACAGCCGAGCCTTGCTCCGTACTGCCCCAGACATACACCTGCTGCTCCTGCCACCCTGCTTTGAGCATAAGCAAAGGAGCGTTGACGGGCCAGAGGAGCAGCGCATCAATCGTGCGCTCCACGGCATCCGAGACCAATTCAGTGCCGAGAACCAGCCGCATGGGTGGCCCCCAGGGACCTTCACGCAGGAGTACCCACAAAGACCAGTCACGGATAGCGAAAATTGCCACACTGGCGGTAACAATCAAACGGCGTGGTGTCGCATCACGAGCCGGTTGCGAAGTGATAGGCGTATTGGGCCGCGAAACAGGTGTATTCATACTACAGTTACCCCGACATCAATAGTTTTCATACCTTCGATGATTTACTATAGCACGGATGCTGAGTCCGAAGCAACAAAAAAGCAGCCATGTAATTATGGCTGCTTTTTGTTGGCTTATGCTGAATATATATAAAGCTGGCTGACTTGAAAGGTTAGTGGGCAACAATGAAATGCAAGGCAATTGCGGTTGTCGCACCAGCAATCAGGACCAGTAGCTGATAGAGACGATATTTGCGAAGTAGTTTACGATTATCAAGGGCAATTGCCTTAGAACCGCTTGAAGGTCGTGTTACCTGTTGTTTCTGCATACTCATTTTCCCCTACAATAGAGAACGGTATTTGAACAAGGAACCTTTTCAGCTTCCTTACTTAATAATACGCATGAGGTCAAGCTTTGGTTGCACTTTCCATTCATAGCGTATATCAAATAGCCATCGGAAGCTATGAAGTTCGTCACAGTTACAAACAACGCCTATCAGGTAAAAATTCCCCGCCTGGAGAAACGATGGAAATGCTTGCGAGTATCGCGTACAATAGTGATACGTTATCAGGGTTATAACCTGGATGCGTATTATACAGTAAAGGGGTAAGGAGATGTACTGTCGCGGTATTCGCGGGGCGACAACGGTTGAGCAGAATAGCCGGGAAGAGATACTGGCAGCGACGACGGAGCTATTGCAACTGCTGATTCGCAAGAACGAGTTGCAGGCGGAGGATGTCGCCAGTGCCATCTTCACCATGACTGCCGACCTGGACGCGGAGTTTCCGGCACTGGCAGCCCGTCACCTGGGCTGGACAGAGGTCGCATTGATGTGTATGCAGGAGATTCCGGTACCTAACAGCCTGGGGAAATGTATTCGTATTTTGCTGCATGTGAATACAACACGTAGCGCAGAGGAGATGCAGCACGTCTATATACACGGGGCTGTTAATCTGCGTCCCAACCTGGCAATCAACCTGTAAGTATTTTGTAGCAAAGGCAATCATGACAACGGTGTCGCGATAGGCCAGAGGCCAACAACGAAGTGTTGGCAAGCAGACCAATTTAGACACAAAGGAGCATTTGAGCATGATTGTCGTCATGAAAGCACGATGTAACGACGAAGATATTGAGCGCGTATTAACATTTCTCGATAACCACGGGCTGAGTGGGCATCCCTCGCGAGGTGTCGAGCGTACCATTATTGGCGTTCTCGGCGCGGTTGGCCCTTCCGGTGCGCCCGGCAGTATTGGTGGTATCAACCCGGCGATAGGTGAGGCATTAGAAAGTTTGCCCTCTGTAGAGTC
>DATGJV010000891.1:0-5311 GCA_035295005.1 Ktedonobacteraceae bacterium
CTGTGTCGAAAACTGGTGCGGTCTGAGAGAAGCGTTGCCAGCGAAAAAAAGCCTCGCTCATGGGGAAGTCACCGGTTGGTAAACCAGTATTCGCGGCGACAATGCGGGCGAAACGCTGCCCGTTTTCCGCCGCTAAGCGCAATCCGATTAACCCGCCCCAATCCTGACAGACAAGGTTGATATTGCTCAAATCTAGCGACTCAATCAGACCTTTGATCCAATCCACATGTCGTTGATAGGTATAATCCTCGCGCTGAGCCGGTTTATCGGAACGCCCAAAACCAACAAGATCAGGGGCGATTGCACGATACCCGGCATCAATGAGTATGGGTATCATCTTGCGGTACAGGTACGACCAGCTTGGTTCGCCATGCAGCAACAATATTGGCTCTGCATCCTGCGGACCTTCATCTACATAGTGGATACGCACGCCACCAACAGTGACATAATGAGGCGTGAAAGTGTAGCCGGGAAGGTTGGTAAATTGTTCATCGGGAGTGCGTAATAGTTCCATCGTTTTTCGCTTTCTTGTGGGAGGGTGCGCTAATGCGGACCCCTACAGTTAACCATCAGGACTGCACGTTGCTGCGCTCGTGCCTTTGGGCGTGCTAAAGCAAGCCCCTACGCGCCTGCTGGCGCAATGGCTTCGGCAGTTGCGGCATATGCCTGGGTGGTGGTGTAGCGAGGCGACCACAGGCCGGTTTCTTTGAGTCTGGCATTTGAGCAAATGATATCGCCTTCCATGCTGACCCATTCGGGGCCGAGGGTTGTTTTGCCCTCTTTCCACGCGGTGTCAACGGCCTGTACAATCATTTCGGCTGGCACCTCTATAACCTGAAAACCTGCTGAAGCGGCAATATTGGGCATGGAGTCGGGGCCATCGCCAACAACATTGTACGCGCCAGGTAAATCGTGTGTAATCATTATGTAAAATGCTGCCGCGAGGTCGTCTTCGTGAATTAGTTGCAAACGACTCTGGTAGGCTTCTTTGGCGGTAAAGTAGGTTCGATTGGGCTGAATCATCGAATTTGCAGCCACCTGATTGGGGCCAATCACAATACACGGGCGCAGACGCGAAATAAGCAGTTGTGGATACTTCAATTGCAAACCATCAAGCCAGATTTCGTTGGCATGTTTATGCTGGCTGTAATAAAATTCGGTGTACAGTCCTCGTAAGGGGCTATCCTCGGAAAGCACAGGGGGATTATCTGGTAAGCTGCCGTATGCGGCAATCGAACTGCTCACGACTAACTTAGGCACACTGGCGCTGGCTGCTGCACTGCACGTATTCCATGTCCCGGCAAGATTGACACTTGCGGCCTCCTGAAGGCTCATGCTATATGGACGCCCAACAATGAAGGCAAGATGGACAACGGTATCGCAACCCTGAAAGATTTCTTGCAAATCCGTGTCGCGCACATCTTTTGCGTGGAACTCCAGTTTGCTGTAGGTTCCGACTGGCGGTACAAGGTCAATACCTATAATGCGCTCAATAGTTGGATCGGTCTCCAACAGTGGCAATAGGACGCGCCCAAAACGGCTGGCACAACCGGTAATTGCAACTCTTTGCATAGTTCTTTCCTTTCACATCATGCTCAGCACACAATAAACGATTTATGTGACAGGTTCATTGTGGCATGCCGCAATGAACCTGTCACATAAATCGTTTATTGCGTGGAAGTTATCTCAACAGGAGCCGGGTCAGAAGGCGCGGACTTATCGCGGAAGTATGGCATGACATATTTTGCCATCAACTCCTGATGTTTCAAGACCAGTTCATCGGGAATTTCTCCAACGTGGCCGCCGCTCACCATCATACCGGCGTGCAGTTCATCGGTGTAAAACGCCAGTTTCTCGATGACGGTATCTACGCTACCAGCAATAACTACGCCGGTATTCACCAGGTCCTTGAAGGTGGGTTTCGTCGTGCGTTGCCAGACACCGCTCTTGAGAAAGCCCATAAAACTGCGCTCGCTCAAGTATCCCGGCGGGAAGTTGAACTCCGGGCGCAGCTTCATGGCCTTGTTGAACAGCCACATCACGTATTTCTCGCCCTCCTTCATCGCCTCCTCGTCAGTTTCCGCCACAATACAAGGTGTGCAAAAGGCAAGTTGCTCCGGCTTCGCCTCATAGCCATACTTTTCTTCAGCAATCCGACGATACATGTTGTAGGCCATTTTGCGTTGGTCCATCGTCATGAACACCGTCATATAGGGATACTTATGCCCGGCGGCAAAATCAATGGTCTCGGTACTGGCTGTCCCTGGCAACCAGATGGGTGGCGGCTGCTGGATAGGACGGGGCCAGATATTCACGTAGCGATAATTGTAGTGTTCGCCCTCGAAGGCAAACGGGCCGGGGCGTGTCCATGCCTGCACAATCAGGTCGTGCGCCTCGTTCATGCGCTCGCGGCTGGTCGTGGGATTGATGTTGTAGCTGAAATATTCCATGCCCGTGCCACGCACAAAACCGGAGATGATACGCCCGCCACTGATGACATCGAGCATGGCGATTTCTTCCGCCACGCGCAACGGGTCATCGTGCAAGGGCAAAGCATTGCCAACAATACCAATCTTCGCCCGTTTGACACGCTGGGTTAGCACTGCTGCCATTAAGTTAGGGGAAGGCATTGTGCCATAGGCATTCTGGTGATGCTCATTCACAATCACGCTATCCCAGCCCAGTTTATCGGCACGTTCAATTTCGTTGAAATAGCGGTTATACAGGTCGTGTCCCTTGATCGGGTCGTAAATCGAGTTGGGTAGTGTAACCCAGGCCGAATCATATTTCTCATCGAAATCTGCCGTGAGATAGGGCCACGGCATCAGATGGAAATAGTGGAAGGTGAGCTTGTTCATGCGTTTTGTGCCTCCTGATTCGCCTGCAAGAAATCGGCTATAGGCTGCGCCCATTCGGCATGTTTCTCAAACATTGGCATATGGCCTGTGCCTGCGAGTTTCACCAGTCTGGAATCGGGAATATGTTGCTGGAACACCTCGCCGTAAACGGGAGGAATGAGGCGGTCATTTTCGCCCCAGATAACCAGCGTGGGACAAGATATCCATGCCAACCGCCGCTCAAGCTTTGGATCATAGTTCGGGTTCCAGGCCAGCGAAGCCAGTGTCATGCGCTGGCGATACTGGTCAAGGAGATACTCCGCGTTCACCTCCGGCGGCATCAGTGGGAAGGCCGCCACGGGGTCGTCGAAACAGACTGCGAGTATTTCCTGCGGATTCATAGCAAACAGGTTAGCAATAGGCGTACCCTTGACGCGAATACCAGCTGAATTCGATAACACCAGTTTGCTCACCCGTTCTGGATACCAGACGGCAACTTCCGCCGCCATCCAGCCACCAAGCGAATGACCGATAAACGCTGGTTTGTCGAGTCCCAACACGTTCAGCAAATCGCGGAAATAAAGGATATAGTC
The DNA here is from genome assembly GCA_035295005.1 of Ktedonobacteraceae bacterium. Classification (GTDB taxonomy): domain Bacteria; phylum Chloroflexota; class Ktedonobacteria; order Ktedonobacterales; family Ktedonobacteraceae; genus DATGJV01. The sequence goes on from DATGJV010000891.1 coordinate 3,431, forward strand.
ACTCATATCGCGCATCCAGTCGGGACGCAGAGTTAAGCCGAAGCCAGGCGTATCGGGCGCGAAGATGTGGAAATGTTGCGAGAGGACGGTATGAAAATCAAGCCAGAGATTGCCTAGAGCGTCGGTCAAGTAATCAAGCCGCTTGAGAGAACGCTTCCAAATGAGCGAGCACATGTAAATTGTGAACGACGGCGCAGCGGCGCAGATCAAACAAGTTTTTGCGCTGCCCGCGATAGCGAGCACGCCGTCCTTGCCAGTATCCCACATGGGCTAAGGTATGTTCGACGGCCACCCGCTCCCGCAACTTGGCCCGCCCGGCTGCCGTCAGTTGGCGCTGGCGCAGTTCCCCCAACAGCGCTTCATCGGGATGAATGCTAACCGAGCGCCCGTGCGGACTGTTGGTACAGCGCTCCCGCAACGGACAGGTCGCACAGACCTCCGCCGGAAAATGCACGGTGCCACCTGGCTCAAAGGGCATCTCCTGCTGGTTCGGACAGCGAATGCGCTGCTGGTCCCAGTCCAGTGCAAAGGCCGTCTTGAGAAAGCGCGGGCCATTGCGCACCGGCCAGGCTTTGCAGTAGATCTCCAGCCCCGCCGAGCGCTCGCGCACCAGCGTGCTACTGAGATAGGCCCGATCGATGTGCAGTTCGGCCAACTGTGCCTGCTGAGCCAGCAGATCGGCACGGATGGCCTCGCTCACGCTGGCTTCCGGGGCATTGGCGGCTGTAATGCCGACGGCGCGCACCAGGCCACTGTCTAAATCATGCACCACATGCCGTTTGTAGCCATCCACCCGCACACTGCGGCTCTTGCGTCCGTGCCGCATCTGCCCATCTTCGATGCTGATGCGCCGATCTTTGGCGACTCCCTCACGCAGCGTCGCCGTGCCCTCCTGCGTCAGCTCGACATCCTGCGTTTTGATCTGCTGAGCGGTCTGCATGTGAACCTGCACGGCCGGGTCAGCCTTGCTCTCCGGTTGCGTCTCCAGCCAGGTCTCGACCGCACTGAGGGCCGCCAGCACCACGGCGAGTGCCTCCTGTCGCTGCTGCACGTCATCCCAGTTGCGATCCAGCGCCGCTTTGAGGCTGGACGCACTCACCAGCACCGGCGCTTTCGCCTCGCTCGCCACCTCTGCCAGCCCCCACCCCTGCTGATCAGCAATCACGCCTAAAGCCTTGCGTAAGGCGTGGCCCAACAAATTATACGTGTCCTCGACGCGACCCGCTCCCCACAACGGACTACTATCCAGCGCGGCCCGTAAGGGACCCGCCCCGAACGCTCCAGCTTGCCGGGCCACCTCAAGCGTCCGCTCGATCAGTCGTCGATCCAGGTTCGCCGCGATGAGCCGCTGGCGAAAGGCGATCAGCGTACCTTTGCTGAAAGGCGCCTCGTCCGTCTCCAGGCAATCCAAGACGAGTTGCCAGCGCCGATCCATCACGCTCGCCTCGATCACCTCATCGTCGGAAGCTCCGGTGTAGGCTTGCACGATTGTCGCCAGCGCCAGCAGGGCTGGCGCCACCGGTGGCTGGCCACGCGGACTGTCGTGATACAGCCTCGCCAGCTCCTCCTGAAAGGCGGCATCGAAGACTTCGTGTCGATGCTCTCGCAAAAAAATGAACAACTTCGCTCGCCGAATCCGCTTGACGATCGTTTGCTCGCGGGCTGACAACTCGATCGGCGGTTCCCATTGAACTGGTCGCATGGTCTTTCCCTCTCCTTCTCCGTCGTTGCCTGTAGCAGACCATGCTTTTGGGCTTCTGTCAATCCGTCCCACGATTACTTGACCGGCGCTCTAGAAGGATCATACTAAAAAGGAACGATAGGAATAATACATGTCGGGACAATGGCACCCGGTTTTTATGCCATACCTCTATAGTATCG
>DATGJV010000892.1:0-3551 GCA_035295005.1 Ktedonobacteraceae bacterium
ATGGATATACCCTTCCTGGGCGAACACCAGCGCGGTACCGTGCCGATTGTACGCGATGTGCTGGACTCGCATACCGGTTCGTACCGGCAAGTCACGGAGAATCGCGCCTTCTGGATTGAGCCGCGCACACAGGGCAAGACACAGATGGCGGAAGCGTTCGGGGCTGCTCGTGATGTAGCCCGGCGCTGGCTGATGCAGGCACCGGAACCGGGTCAGGCCCCGCGTCACGAGTGTTTCCCACCGATTATCATCAACATCACAGACGCGCAGGATAACGGCAGCGGCAATCCTATCGGCATCGCGCACGAGATTCAGCGTGAGGGTACACAGCAGGGCAGTATCCTGATTTTTAACTGCCATTTCACCACGCAGATGGGCCAATCCTATATTTTCCCCGCCAGCCCGCAGGAGGTTGCGCAACTTGACCCACCGTTCGCCTCGCAGATATGTGAGATGAGCAGTCCTATGCCCGAACCGTTGCGCAGAAAAGCCACCGCCGAGTTTGGGCTTGGGCGCGAGGTTGCGCCCGGCGCACGATGCATGGTTTACAACGCCGACACCAATATCCTGATCAAGTTTTTGCACTGGGGGACAATCGGGACCGCCATCGAGTAGTAAGCATCGAGAGTGCTTAGAGTGTTCAGAGCGTCGAGAGAGACGGGAGGCCATTTCATGTCATACCACCCTTCATCGCTTCCCCCTGAGCGGGGCGCGACCGGCAAGTCACCATTGCGGCCTGCTGGCGCACTGCTGGCGCTGGTGGCTCTGTTGCTGGCGACGCTCGCTGTGTTCTTTCATGCCAGTGTTGTGGATTTAATGATAGCCTTACTCATCTGCCTCTTCTCGTTGCGCGTCTTTTTTCTCTGGCTGGGAGCAAACAAGCTGGAACAAGCTGCGCAAACCGGTAACACTCACGCACCTGCCGCGTCATGGGCAATGGACGGAACGCAGCAAGCACTGGATGGTTCCTATGAACCAGCGATGCCCCAACACGCTGAGTATCAACAGGCTGGCGTGTCAAATCCTCAGTACGCGCAAAACCCTCAACATTCGCAGTACCAACAGTCTGCCCCGGCACCGCACTATGCGCCGGTAGCGATGACCGCATCACCGATATATGCACCACAGCCCGCCTTTACACCGGCAAGTGCCTATACACATAATCCTGCTCCTTTTATGACGGAAGAGCCCGCGCAACCGCTCAGACCGTCACAGCCCTATGTGCCGATTGCTGAAGACGCGATGTTCGCTCTTGATCGTCCCGGTGCCAACGAATGTTGTTTTCTCTTACCGAAAGAAGGGGAGCCGCTTGTCGAGTGCCAGGACAGGTACGCGCTTAACAGCTTGACGCGCTGCTACGCTGTCGCCGATGGCGTGGCGGGTAGTTTTGTTCCCGGCCCCTGGGCGCGAACGGTCGCGCAAGGTTTTGTCGCACGTAGCGGCGAATTTGCCAGTAAGGATGATTTTCAACGCTGGTTGGCCGACTGTAGTGATCGCTGGCAAAACTGGATGGAAGAACGCTGGGTGCCGACGATGAACGCGCTGCGCGAGAGCAACGGTGACTCGCCTGGTGATTGGAGCAATGATATCCGGCAGGGTGCGCAAACGACGCTGGTGGGATGTTCCTTACGCCGTAATCCCGATATCAATGATGTTTCCACGCTGGTACGTGTCTTCGCGATTGGCGATAGTGAATTCTTTCGCTTTAGCCCTGGTGGCAACGGGAGTTGGAAACTGGTAGAAACATTTCCTTTCACCGATCCCTCAGAATTTAATGCTCGCCCGGATACCCTCGTGTCGCTGCCACGTGCGGACTTGCTGGAACGGTCATGGCAGCGGCACAAAACGCTACTGATCAACGCTTACCCCGGCGACAGACTCGTGCTGGCTTCCGATACACTGGCAAAATGGCTACTGGGGCAGGCGCAACAGGGCAACTCTGGTCGCTGGATTCCTCTGCTTACCAGTGGCGATGCCGGTGAATTCGAGCAACGAATACGCAAAGAATTTTATGCTGACCGCGTAGAAGATGACGATGTGACCATGCTGATTATCCCTATTTCTTAAAAAGTAAGAGGTACGACAAGCCTATGACCACGGCGGGTTTTCTCTGGCCTACAAAAGACGAATATGACCTGGCAATTGCACGCTGGCAAGACACTATTTTCGATCCCGAAGTGCGCGGCGGCTTGCTGGCTTACGATAATATGGGCATCTGCCGCTTTGGCGGGGCCAACCTTTATGTCTGTGTGTATAAAATTGGCAACTGGATGGTGCGTTGCTTTTGTTCAAAGCCCTCTCATGCCGCACCCGTTGATATTTGCGAACGCTACATGGCGATTGACCGCTTCTGCCGCAAAAATGCCAGTCGAGTTTCAGCGCTCATCCCTGTCACCTATCTTGAACAGGGAATTATCGTTGGCTCGCGCACGCTGCCAATGGTAAAAATGTCCTTTCTGGTCGGTTGCCCCTCACTCGGCGAGTTTATCATGGACAATTATGCGGACAGAGCAATGATGCAGCAACTGAGCGATGCCTGGTTCCGTATGATACGCGAACTTGAAACGGCTCCTATGGCGCATGGCGACCTCGACCTGTCGAATGTGCTGGTAGAGCGGGGGGATGCATGGAGTGGTCTGACGTTGAGGCTGATTGACTACGATAATATGTGGATGCCGGAACTCGCGGGTCGCCCCCAGACAGAGTTTGGTCACGCGAATTTCCAGCATCCCGACTTCCTGCCGCCGCGCCCGCGACCGTATAGCGTGGAGATGGACCGTTTTTCCGCGCTGGTGATGTACATCTCGCTCAAAACTCTCACCGTTCATCCTGAGTTATACGACTCCTGGGGTGCTGACGAGTCGGATCGCTTGCTACTGGCAGAGTCCGATTACCTTGATTCTGGCCTTGTGGGCAGCCACATTATGCAGTTGCGAGACCTGTGCGGTCCCGATATGCATCCGTATATTGATGAGTTGCAATCCTCGCTGCGCGACGGACGTATGCCACGTAGTTTGCATGATCTGGCAAATGCGAATTCCTCTACATTCATCACGTATCGTCCACCCACAACGCCAATGCTGCAACCACCGCCATCCTTCAGCGCCCCGGTCTTTAAGTGGAACGAGGCCGTCTACAATGCGAATACGAATAGTTCGTATCCACTGCAAGGTCAGACCGGCGGCTATAGCTATGCGACAAACCACAATGGACACCAGAGGCAGGGGCAGGTACAGCAATCACTCCAGTCCGTGCAATCTCAGAATGTAGCGTGGAATCAGGGCGCTGGTATGCAATCACCTGCAATAATAAGGAGTGGACGACCAACACACCAATTTCCTGAAAGCGATTCTGGCCTGACCTACCCGGCAAGCTGGGGACCGCAGAATCCAAATTCGCCCATCCCAGCATCTCATGTCAATCCCTTCGGTACATCGTCAAATGTGCCGCCGCCACTGTGGAACGTTGTGGGAAATACACCATTGCCAGACGTTTTAGACTCGCCAACAGATAGGAAGCGCAAAATTATTACCATCGTCATTATCGCTATT
>DATGJV010000893.1:0-4262 GCA_035295005.1 Ktedonobacteraceae bacterium
GCACCCAACGTTTGCCAGTTTGGACTCCCCAACGGCGTCAAGGATGTTACGAGGTGGTCTCCTCCTGAGCACCTGGCCCGCACCATCACTCAGATGGTCCAAGACTTGGGAGGCAATCCCAAGTATCTGCAATCCGATATCACTCGCCTTTCCAAGATGTATTGGGCCTGTACCCAGATCTTTACTGGCTTTACCAACGTCTGGTTTCTCGAACAGCTCACGGCCGCCTATGTCAAAACCTGCAAAGCTCGCAAAGTCAGCAAACGCGTGCCCTATTTCTTCAAGACCCTGGAGGGGATCTTAGAACTCACCAGCGAGGAATTAGCCTATATCCGAAGCCAGGAGGCCCTCTATCGCGACGGCGATCTCAAAACCTTTCTGCTCGGCCTGGAGCAGAGCTATCACCGAAGCGGGAGCCCGCTAGAGTACCAAGAGGAGGTACCCCTAAGATCCGTGCGAAACTGTGCAGTAAAGCAATTTGTTATATTGCCTGAGCTTGGCGGCGTCCTGAAAAGGTCTCCGAGCAAGGTTGTTGCACTTGATGATGTGCATGAAAACTCTGCAAAAGTCATCAGATGCACTGCAACTAATCGCCCGTTGGCCGCAATCTCTATCAGCAGATCGGCATCTTTTTGGCCAGAAAGTTGGCGCTTTTAGAACAAAGGTACGCTAATGCACAATTTTACAAGGATCTTAGGGGTACCTCATGGTAATAGCCCTCAATTTGTGCTCGCTTTAAACCTGAATTTGTGCTCATGTCCCCGAATTTGTGATACCCCACTTTTTCGCTTCATGTACGTTTCTTAGATGAGTGTTCCTCTCGTTTTGTAGCAGTCATCGAAAGCGAGAATGTTCGATGGACGAGCCATCTTCGGGGATCTCGACGCGTCGTGGCACGCCAGGGCTTGATATTTTCAAAATTGCAGGACGATCCATTTCAGGTTTCCTTCCTAGCTTCAAAACTGGGGATAACCGTCAGGTTCGTCAACCATTTACGACCCAGCTTGAGGAGCGCTTGGCGTTGTACCTGGAGTACCATCCCCATGTTCGCTCCTACCAGCGTGGTGATGCAAGCGAAGCGTTTGCACAAGCTCGCCATCTCCACACACCACTGGGCACACCCTATCGTATCCCTTATCTGTATGACGGCAAACCCCATGAATATCTTCCAGATTTTGTTGGCACCCTTTGCGATGGAGGCTTACTCATCGCTGAAGCAGGACGGGAAGTTGAAAAGCGCAAAGGACAGGCAGTGGCAAAAGCCGAGGTAGCAAGCCGCCTCGCAATCCTCAAAGGGGGTGCATACTGGATCGGAACAGATGAAAATCTTTCTGTTCATCGGCACTCTAATCTGCTGTTTCTGCACGCCCGACGTCGGAGCTTCTCAACCTACAAGGAGATCGCTCAGGCCGTTCTCGCTCATTGGACCTGGGGAAATCTGTCCAGCGTGAATGAGTTGGTACAGCTTTTTGGTCGTCGTTGGTCTGACGCTGAAGTCGAAGCAGCGGTCTGGAAACTCGCTGGAGATGCGGCAGCAGAGGGCCGGTTGCTTATGGATCTTACCGAAGTGATGTTGGATCGTGAAACACCGCTTTCCCTGCTTGATCCAAGCAATCCTCCCATTCTTCCAGATCTTTTGCCTAGTACTCTTGAGCAAGATGACCAAAGTATTGAGTTGCCAATGGAGCATTCAAGTGAAAAACCTCCTCCTGTAGGAGCTGAGCTTCTTCCTGGACCGACGTTTGACGCTTCGACATTAGAGAGCGATGAAGAGCGAGAGCGCTTTTACCGGAACTTGGCGGCGGTTACAGCAGTACTCGCAGGGGAGCCTCGAAGGCGGGTTGCCAAACAGTATCAGATGCATCCCTTCACGCTCGCCCGATTAGAGCAGCGAGTACAGCAATTTGGACAACGTGCCTGTGTTCCTTACGCCACCTACCATCGAGAGCGGACGCTTCGACCTGAATTTCAGGAGCTTCTTCGCAAACTGTACACCCTTCCCATACGGCCTACCATGATGGCAGTTTACGAGGATGTCCAGCTCCAGCAATTAGCCACTAAGCTCAGCGAGCAGGAGAATATGCTCGTCAAAACGCCTACCTACAAGCAAGTAAAGAGCTTTTTGAAAGGGATTGCTCAAGAACCAGCGGTCATCGCAGCCCGCGTAGGGGCCAAACACCATCAACCAGAGCGCACGTCGGCGTCTTCTTTTGTGCTCTCTATCCCGTACCCGGCTCACCTTTGCCAGGTAGACGAGCACACGATGGACCTTTTTGTGACTACCCTGGATGGAACTGTCATCACGCGTCGCGTCCATGCAGCGGTGCTGATCTGTGTCAAAACAGCGGCGATTCTGGGAGCCGTCCTGGCTTTGGATGCTCTCTGCGAAGGAGACTACATGCGGTTGGTCAAGATGGCGATTGAGCCAAAGGATCGGCTCACCACTCTCTACGAATGTCAACATCTCTGGCCGTGTTACGGCAAACCAGCGGTCATTTTTCATGACCGGGGCAAGATTTTTACGTCTGAACGAGCAACCCAGGTGCTCGTGGATCGCCTTGGGATCGTGACAGAGCAAGCACCGCCTTTTGCCCCATCAGCAAAAGGGACCGTTGAATCGCTCTTTACTTGGGTCACTCGCAAGTTTACTCACCGCCTCCCAGGGACCACGAAGTCCACCCCAGTAGACCGTGGAATGTACAACAGTGTGCGTGAAGCTGAGAAAGCAGGCATTACGCTTGATGTGTTAGAAAAGCTCTTCATTCAGGCGATTGTCGATGGATACATGCAGGAGTGGGACAAGATCCGGCGAGCAAAGAGAAGCTCATTGTGGGAAGATGCTGTGAAGACTACCGGCATTCCGCGCTTCATGGGGTCACCTGATGACTTAAAGCTTCTGCTCATGAAGGCAGTGAACCGCAAAAATCCAGCCACAGGCCATTACGCCATTACCCAGGGGAGATTGTCTTTTTTGGGAAGGAGCTACGTGAGTCCAGGGCTGCTTGATCGACTACGAGGCAGAGAAATCGACATTTACTTCGATCAGCGCGATATTTCGGTGATCTACCTCTTTCTGGAAGGTGAGCTAGTTGGCGAAGCCTACTGTACTGAGTTCTTGCATCGACGAGTCAGTATCTGGGAAGCGACAGCCGAGCGTCGAGCAGATAGAGCACGTGAGGCTGATGCAAAGGCCATCAGTTTAGCGAATCGCCAACATATTCAGGAAGAAGCACAGGCAGGTCGGCGCATCCATGTTCTGGAAACGAAGCGGCTAGAAAAGCAACGCCAACTCGATGGGCAGCGCCAGGAGATCCATCCCTCTCATGTTCAGGCCACCTTGCAGGCCCTCAAAGAGCAATCAGAGGGCTTGCTATCTCCTCCGACAAAACGCTCAAGCCTTCTTCCTCCTGCCATTCCAGAAGACGATCCTCCAGACACAGAAATCGTACCCCTACCCGTGCGAAAGTTGAGGAAAGATGATGACTAAACTGCCCGTTTCTCCTGGCCGTCCTCCATTTGTCCGGCATCACGAATTTCTCGAAACAGCCTTTGAACGTCGTTTCCAGGGACTGCTGCAACAAGCCTGGATCGAGCGGTCCTGGCACGTCATTGCAGCAGTCCCTGGAAGCGGGAAATCGCTGGGCATTAGCGATTTTTGCCTGCGTAGCGGAGCTTACAAAGATACGAATGGCACCACCCGACTCCCCATTCTTGCCATTCGTGCTCCCAAGAATGCCGCACGAGAACAGGCGTTAGGACTGGCATTGTCTGCGGCTTTCGGAGTTGTTCCTTCCATGCCCTGGGCACTTCGTCGTTCCTGGCTGGTGCAAATCCTGGCATCTTGTGGAGTCGAGTGTCTCATCATTGATGATGCACAAGATTTGAAGCTCACTCATCTGGCGCTGCTCAAAGAACTCACCGATAACCTGGCCGCTCCACCCTATCAGCGGCACGTTGGCCTCTGCCTGATTGCGGCGCACAGCGGCAACGTCATCCCATTCAAAGAAACTTTTGCTGGCCCCGATGTTCTCTGGCGGCAATTTCGCCGTCGCATGGATACCGAACACCCCTACTGCGTCGTGCTTGGGCATACTGAGGAGGAGATACGTCCGATCTTGGCGACCTTTGAAGAATTGTATCGGCGTCAATTACCAGATCTGCATCTACGGCGGTGGAGCAAGACGATCTTTACCTGGCTCTCTCATCCCATTCTCGATCCTGATGGGAGTGGGCGGGTCACGATGGACCATCTGACCCGCTTG
>DATGJV010000894.1:0-4840 GCA_035295005.1 Ktedonobacteraceae bacterium
CAACGTCAGTATGCGTTCTCCTGATGCAGTGGCTTCCTTTGCCGTAGACCCGTCTGGAGCGTTTACAAGGACAATTGCTCCACGTTGCGCACTGCATAGTTTCATAATCCGCTCAAGTAATGTGGCTGCTGTTGCTCCCTCTTGCTGGCTATCAGCCTCATTTGCGCGTAGTGAAAGTCGCGCAAACTCGCGTAACACTGTTTGTATCTCCGACTGTTGCGTGTTTTGGCTACTCTGTTTTTGTGTGCGATGCACATCCATCTGGCATATCTCGTGAAAGCTCTTTGCAAGGTATTGTACACTAGAAATGCTCACAGCCGTATCACAGAGAGCTTACTGAAATCACAAACACATCACAATCAGAGGCGGGCCAGCAATGCTCGCGTTTAAGCGGCTGTGGAAGGCACCCCGGAAAGTGCCATAGCGTGAAATCGCTGTAAGATGGACAAAGTGAGCCAGTGCCGGTCTTTTACGTCAACGCCGAACTCTTTGTGGAAGATTTGCTTGCCTGTTTCTCACAGTAAGGGTATGCCTCCCAACAACACGACCGCAAGCAACATCCCGTTGGCAAGCGCCACATACCCGACAAACCAGCACACCTGGCTTGCAACCAGAAGTGCGATCGACACGGAAGGAATGGGATAGCTTTTCGCCAGGCACAGATGTTGTCGCTGATACCAGGCTAGCCTGGTACCAGCGACAACATCTGTGCCTGGTTCTTCTGCTGAAACAGGAGCGGCTGGTTTGCGTTGGCGGTGTACAGCAAGCATTTTGCATCTGCCTTACTTTTTTCCTGACTAGAATAAACCAGCCCGGCTCGACCCGGCACCCGCTACTTTTTCATCGGTACTTGCCGGAGCCCGGTTGCTTTCTTTTTGTGCGGCACGCTGCAGCGGCGGCACGATGAGCATCGGCAGTTTTGTGCTATGCAACACCCGCTGTGTGACGCTCCCAATCACCAGTCGTTTCCAGCCACTTCGTCCGTGGGTAGACATCGCGAGCAGTGCATACTCATTTTCAGGGCTTTCACTCGCCTCAACGATGGTATGTGCCACATCGCTGCTCGCGGCAACCGATGCGGTGAGCGAGAGATTGAGAGGCGCAACACTTCCCTTTCCCAGTTGCTCCATGAGCGAGGCGAGGTATGTTCTGGCCGCTTGCTCTTCCTGGTCAATGAACTCCATACTGAAATTGGCCTGGCTTTTCCCCTGTCCAAAAGTGACGGGAAAATTTACCACACGTAAGAAATGCAAGGTCCCGGTAGCAGGTGCGGCCAATGCAGCAACAAGATGTGCCACGGGTTCAATGACTGCTTCGGACAGTGGGGAACCATCAACCATCACCAGCGCCCGTAGAGAACTTTCGTTCTGGAACTTGTCCGTTGGAAGCAACTCACCCTCACGGAGGATGAGTACGGGAACGGTAGCCGAGCGTGAGACAACGTCGGCCACACTGCCCAGAAACCAACGCTTGAACCCGGTATAGCCATGACTACTCATCACGATCATATCTGCTGAGGTAGACTCCGCGAATGCACAGATTGTTGGAGCGACAGCCCCTGCCAGCACCTCAACCTGTATGCCCACCCCTTCAAGTTCATCTTTTTGGGTGGTTGAATTCAGATAGTCAGTTGCTTTCGTAATAGCAGCTTCTACCTCCTGTGGGGATACAAAGCTTGACCGTACAGAATACATATCATACGCTGTCACCTGCTCTATAACCTGAAGCAAAACAATTGAACCCCCGGTAGCTTTTGCAATACGTGCAGCTACAGGGATGGCCTGTTCCGCACGCTCCGATCCATCAAGTGGAACCAAAATGCGCTCAAACATATTCTTTCTCTCTTCCTTCTAAAACTTTGCCGAACAGGCAAAGTTTTCATGCAGAAACTACTTTTCCTGGTACAAGCATAGATGTCTCCAGTCACAAAACGAACACAGGGAAGAGGCTTTCACTCACAAACTGCTCACAATACTTCCCGCAAATGTTGTGATGATTTTGCAATACCAGGGTGGCAGAATGTGATGCTTTTGTGTCATCCACGGCTTACACTCGATGGAAGAAGATACTTCTTCTCCTCTTTCAAAGAGAAAGACAGGTACAGTAACATATGGCACAGCATAACAAGGAGCAAAGCAATGCAAGAACGCATGTCTATCATCGTTTTTCTGGAACTGTTGATAAACTTATGGCCGCCTCAATCCTGACAACAGGAGCCGCAGCTATGGGTATGGAAGTCGAAGTGTTTCTCACGACCTGGGGTCTGGAGGCATTCCGCAAGGGCAGTTACCAGACCAACATGAAGGTCAGCAAGGATTTTGAGGAATACGCTTCCGTCATGATGGAACAGATGATGAAGAAAAAGGTTCCCACCTGGATGGAGAATTTCCAGGGAGCCAGAGAGATTGGCGAGGTTAAAATCTACGCTTGCAGCATGACGATGGAATTGTTTGATATGAAGCTTGACGACCTTGAACCCATCGTTGATGACGTAACCGGCGTAGCAACATTTGTCGAGCGTGCTAAAGAAGGAACAACTCCCTTCATCTAACAGAAAAAGTATACACAGGTCGAGGGAAGAGGTCGAAGATTTTCCCTTTTCCCTCCTGAATGAAAGGATAGAAACCATGTCAGAACTTTCCACTATGCCCATTAATAAAGAAATAGATGCACGCGGCAGTTTCTGCCCCGGCCCGCTCATGGAATTGATTCGCGGCATCAAATCACTACCGGTCAACGGCGTTCTTGCCGTCCTCTCCAGCGATCCGGGCTCTCTGCGTGATATCCCCGCGTGGGTAGGCAAGGCCAAACATGAAATGATAGGCACTGTCAAAGAGCAGGGTTGTACGCGCTTTATCGTGCGTAAGCTCCATTAGAAAAGAGCGATGCTATCGGTGACGCAACGGACCTGCCAGTCTCCAAGAGTGGCTCTGCCGCTCACTTTGAAGCCAAAGTACTCGCGACCCGTCTGGTCGCGGCGATTCGTGGCGAAGAACTCAAAGGGGAAGATGGAAGCTACGATGGAGAAGTGATGTGCTTCCTGGAAACGGGACGGAACAAAGCCACACAGCTGGTGTTCAATTATGAGCATCCACCTCGTCCACCACACCCGAGCCTCTATTACCATATGGAGAAACAACTCTTCAACAGAGCTTACTGGCATATCGTCCCACAGGGGCTGGTATAACCAACCGTATGTATAGCCGGTTCGTTGGTAGTATCCATGCTGGTGTTCGTATTATGCAAATAAAGAAAGAAGGAAACTCTTATGCCAGAGATTATGGTAGCTCAAGCAACATTGGAAACGGGTATGCGTTTCATCGCGTCAGCGGATTCCGGTCATAGCGTCATACTCGACGCAGCCGAACACGCCGGGGGACAAAACGCGGGTTTTCGTCCAATGGAAATGTTGTTGGTTGGCCTGGCAGGCTGCACGGGAATGGATGTCATTTCAATTCTCCGCAAAAAGCGCCAGCAGGTAACAGGCTATGAGGTCCATGTCGAGGGAGTACGTGCTGAAGAAAATCCGATGGTGTTTGTGGACATTACCGTTGAACATGTCGTCACCGGCCATCATATTCAACCGGAAGCGGTAGAGCGTGCGATTGAATTATCCGAAGGACGTTACTGTGGCGCTGGAGCCATGCCTGGCAAAGTAGCCCACCTTACCCATGTCTATCGCATCGTGGAAGCCGAGGAAATGGTACCGAGTCCGATAGTATTCTCGTGAAACAAGAGGTGAGTTTATTCCTGACGGGACACCTGTAAGGGGCAATACTCGTCACATAAGAAGAAGGAGAAAGTTCCTTAAGCCACCGGTATTGCCCCCTTCGGCATGGTGTCTTGAAGTTGGCTGTATGTCGTCTTTTCATGCTTTCTATTGTATCTTATCCAGCCTTCTTTTTTGATCTCGTTCTATGGTTCAGTATAAACTGCGGGAGCTGCTTCCTGGGTCAGTGTGCCGGAACTCGTTGTGAAGCGCTCATTCCTTGTGGTAAAAGGTGTTTGCTCAGGACTCTCCTACTGATAGCACTTCCGCTTTTTCCTTTGGGCCAATGGACTTGCAGCCGACAAAAGCACGTTGTATGAGAAGAAGGATTCAGGGCTTTCGGGACGATGTCGCTTTCTGGGCCGGTTCTGTAATCAGCTAGTTGATGATGAGGTAGGCAAAGGTAATGCTGGTGGTCGAAGCCTGGCTTATATTGATAGTGAAACTACCCGACGCCAGTGTCACCCATACCGGCAGCTTGAGGCGGCTCATTGGTGTGAGCAGGATGTTACTGTTTGTCGTCGCAGCAGGTGTCGTCACGGTGACGGTCTTTTGTCCTGCTGCCAGGGTGGCCTGGCCAACAGAGTTACCCTGCACCTGTACTGGTCCTTTCGCTACTAAAGCAGGTCCACTGGTGCTGGTTGTATAGACACCGGCTCCACTACCACTTGATGCATAGACGCCATTGCCACTGACACTTGTACCGTTGAGGCCATTGCCGCTCGCTTTACTGTCTCCTTCTACCCCGTTATTGCCGAACCCTTGACCATGAATAGCGGCATAGCTGCTATGGGCGATGCCATAGATACCATAGTAGCCAGCGCTAGAACCATAGACACCGGTGTTGATTTGACTGGTACCCATAACACCCAGGTTATCAACACTCTGCCCTAATACCCCATAGCCTTGCGTACTGGAACCATAGACGCCAGTGTAAGAACTACTGGAACCGGAGACGCCATTGCCAGTAGTACTCGTAGCCACAATCGCGTCGTTTCCGTTACTGGTAGCGCTGATAGCATTGTTGCTATTACTCTGGGCAGAAAGGGCAATGCCATCGGTACTGGTCGT
>DATGJV010000895.1:0-3283 GCA_035295005.1 Ktedonobacteraceae bacterium
TCGCGCACCGGCTCGTTCACCAGACCCCCGTGCCAGTCCTTGTACTGCGCGACACTGGAGATGTCCTGGCACGCCCAAAGGGCATGTTGCCTTTCCGCATCTTCGTCCCTTTGGATGGTTCACAACTCGCCGAGACCGCCCTTGTTCCAGCCGCGAACCTGGCCGCAGCCCTGGCCGCCCCACATAGAGGATCACTCCATCTGGGGCAGGTAGCGAAGCTCAGCACAACAGCGGTAGCCGGAAGCTTTGTCAATCAATTCAACGAAAACGCTCTTGAGTATGACAGAAGATACCTGACAAAAGTGGCCGAGCAGCTGCAAACGACGATGAAAAGCCTCAAGCTCTCAATTAGCTGGTCAATCGCCAGCGAGACGAATGACGAAGATGTTGCCGCGACCTTGCGTGAAATGGCCGAGTATGGAGAGCGAGGAAAGGAGATAGAGGGAGAGGGAGGCGGAGACGGCGATTTGATAGCCATCTCGACACATGGACGGGGTGGATTGGAACGCTGGGTGATGGGCAGTGTCACGGAGCGCCTCCTCAATACCACGAAGCTGCCGATGTTGATCGTGCCGCCTCAAAAGGTAAAACAGCAAGCATGATCGCCCGTCAAGGGGGAATCAGTACAAGCAGGGGAGGGCCGCGACGTCCGACGTCGCGGCCCTCCCCTGCTTGTACTGATTCCCCCTGGTGGTTTACAGGAGAACCTCGCGAACGCTGCGGCGCGGCGTAGGTGGCACCTCTGGCCCGTATCCCATACGCAGCACCAGTTGTGGAAAACTCGTTTGCTCCATAATTTCACGCAAATTCATGCGCAAGGCGGCAACTTCAACAGGTTGACTGAAAAACGACGCCCATACTCCAGCGGCACGGGCATAGAGCAATATTTGTTCCAGCGCCTGACCCGCCGCGAGCCAGTCGAACCAGGTATCGGTAAATGTCCAGAGTACCGCGAGTACTGGAGAACCAGCTGCAAGATGGTGACCTCCGTCAGCTTCCTCACTATCCATGAAGGTGCGAATTTTGAGCGGGCCAAGATAGGCAGCCATATCACCCTTACCAGGAGCATATGCCGGAACACCATCACGGCTCTGGCTTTCCGCAGGACGTGTCCACGCAGCGATTTCCCGGCGGAATCGTTCATCGGCCCACAGAAGGTGGTCACCTGTTGCAATCAAGCTCGCTACCTCATAGCGAACATCTTCCTTCTGTATGACCTGAAAAATCGTTCCCTGGCGTCCCGCTATAGCCTCTAATGCAGTGAGAAGCGATAACGGGATCATCTGGTCCTTGAATATTTGCCGATTAGTTCTGCGTTTTATAAGAGCGCGAAAGAGTTTTTGCTCTTCCTCTGCCGCTCCCGCCCCTGTCTCAAGGCTAACCCGGGCAAGCATGTAGTGCGAATCCAGTTCCGGGGGCAGTTCCACATTCGACGCAAATCCGAAATGCCGGGATGCAATCAGGAAGTTGGCAAGTGCAGCCCCACAACTGATGATCATCTCCCTGTTAGCGGAATCTGCTACCGGCAATGCCCTCGATTGATCTGCATACAATGCTACCGTATTGCCCTCTACTTTAAAGAGCCAGGGTTGCACATTATGTCGCGAAGGCGCAAGAACGGCATAGTTGAGGAGAAATTGTATCTGCTCAACGGCTGTGCCTGTCGCAGGAAAATCCGCTTCTACAACATCTAAGGGATTTGCAATGAGCGTAGACATGTTGGCCTCTCTTTCGTTACAACACTCATAAAGAGACGCTATCATGAGCTTTTTCGGCTATTGTGACCCTGCTCAGTGAGCTAGCTACGGCAAGAATAAATGCCTCGCCGCATGCGGGGCAAAAGCGACCCTCTTCGTTATGACGTTTCCCACCCGTTACCACCAGTTGATACCTGGCGGGCTTTCCGCACCACTCGCAGTAACTGCCTGGAGGTGCATCATCAATAGAGACAGGACCACGAAAATCATTGTTTAACATATGAATACCCTCTTCCTTTGCTGTTAAAACCGTTCTTTTCTTTCCTGCCCCCAGCATACCCTGCTACCATCACAATCTGCTCACCTGGCACCGCACTATTCTCACAAACCAGTAACAAATGAACACATGCGAAAGTCTGGAGACTGGCGAGCGGAGGAGCGCACCTGTTGTGATGAAACTGTGATACAAAAGCGTATTGGCCGTGATACTGCTGTGACATGTATAACGTATGCTTGAACGGTATCAATGCTCGTGTATCGCTAGTTCGAAATCCGGGAGACTCCAATGGAACGCAACCGTGTCACAATTGAAGGCAATGAAGCTGTCGCGGCTATTGCTCACGCATTAAGCGAGGTTATTGCCATTTACCCTATCACGCCGTCAACGCCAATGGGTGAACTGGCTGACGCGTGGTCGGCGGCAGAACGACCCAATCTCTGGGGAACGGTCCCACTGGTTGTGGAGATGTAATCAGAAGGAGGCGCGGCGGGAGCGATTCATGGCACCTTGCCGGAAGTACCTTCCGCCCATCTCAACATCGGAGCCATCAAAAACGCACAGTTATTGCAGCCGCTTTTCGAGTTTTCCGGGGCATGTTCAGGATGCGGCGAAACACCGTATATCAAGCTGGCGACGCAGCTCTTCGGCGACCGCATGATTGTCGCCAATGCTACCGGCTGCTCATCCATCTATGGAGGCAACTTGCCCACCACGCCGTGGACATATAACAGTGAGGGGAGAGGACCAGCCTGGTCAAATTCCCTCTTTGAAGATAACGCGGAGTTCGGCCTGGGCATGCGCCTCTCCCTTGACAAGCGTGAAGAATTTGCCCGCGAATTGGTGGCCCGGTGCGCTAGCAGCGTTGGCGAAGAACTGGCACAGGCCATTTTGTACTCTAACCAGACAAATGAGGCAGAAATTCAGGCGCAACGGCAACGAGTCGCGCTACTCAAATCACGCCTGGCACAACTGGACGGAACAATAGCAGGTGTCCAAAACCTGCTAAGTGTGGCTGATGCGCTGGTGCGC
This sequence comes from Ktedonobacteraceae bacterium, assembly GCA_035295005.1. Taxonomy (GTDB): domain Bacteria; phylum Chloroflexota; class Ktedonobacteria; order Ktedonobacterales; family Ktedonobacteraceae; genus DATGJV01. The sequence continues at coordinate 3,007 of DATGJV010000895.1, forward strand.
AAAAGCGTCTGGATTATTGGCGGCGACGGTTGGGCCTATGACATCGGCTACGGTGGACTTGACCACGTGCTGGCTTCCGGGCGCAACGTCAATGTGCTGGTACTGGATACCGAGGTATACTCCAACACGGGTGGGCAGGCATCGAAATCAACACCACTCGGTGCCGTCGCGAAATTCGCCGCACGCGGCAAAGCGACCCCTAAAAAGGATTTAGGCATGCTGGCGATGGCGTATGGCAACGTGTATGTCGCTCGTGTGGCGATGGGCGCGAGTGACC
>DATGJV010000896.1:0-4963 GCA_035295005.1 Ktedonobacteraceae bacterium
GTGTTGGCTGGTATGGTAGTCAATGGCAGCAGCAGGGAGAAGGAGCATTTCGCTGATAAGCTGTTCTTTGGTCATGAGTACTCCTGAAAGCTTCACTTTTAAGTACAGTATCCTTCACATATACGAAATTTGGGATGTGAAGGTTGCTCTTTCGCAACTGGCTTCGCGGCGACGCAATAACACATGCACATGAACCATTCGGCGATAGTTCTACGTGGTAGAGAGTGATACAATGATAGACAAAAAGGAAGGACACTCTACATGCCAAACCTTTGCCTGAATGGACATAATCCTCTTTTCACCACATCCACCGAACCGCTTGATCGGGGCGACGAAGATAGCGCAGCGAATGTCTATGCTCGTGCCGCGACACTTGGCTTTGTGGCCGGTTTGCGCTCAATGACACCCCTGGCGTGGCTGAGCCGTACCAGCCAACTCGATCCAGAGCCAGCCAACGCGGCGGAAGAGTTGCTCGATTCGCCCGCTGCCCGTATTATTACCAGTATGCTGGCGTCCGGTGAACTGATCGGTGATAAACTGCCGATAATCCCCAATCGCTTGAAGCCGGGTCCGCTCACCGGGCGTCTGCTCATTGGCGGACTGGTAGGCATGCGTATTTGTCGCCGTTATCATCAACCATTGGTGGTCGGCGCCATACTGGGAGCTGCAAGCGCCGGGGCAGGTTCTTTCGCGGGCAATTATCTTCGCACCAGGCTGGCGGAAAACACAAAAATTCCGGGTTTCCTGCTCGGCCTTGCCGAAGATGGCCTGGCGGTTGGTCTTGCATGGTTGGCTGTGCGCGACAAGTAGAGATGAATAAATCAGAGCTAATCAATATTCATTTGACCGGCATACAATGGCTCACAGAGCCATTGTATGCCGGTCAAATGAATATTGATTAGCTGGTAGAGTGACAGGGTTCAGGCGATACTGATGTCATCAATGTAACCGCGATAGCCGCCGGTATTGCCCGGTTGATCGTAGCCTACATCTATGCGCAGGATGATTTTGCCACTCTTGTAAGAGCCAAGTTTGACAGTGACAAGGTTCCAGGTATCCATTTTCAGGTGATTGCACTGGTAGGCCGGGTGTACGCGAACGCCGTTCTGGTCTACTGCTCCCGAATCACGCAGGTTAGTGTTGTCATTGAAGATCAGGTCTATGGCGACACAGGTACTGTTGCTGCCACTGACAAGCTTGCTGGTAGCTGAACTTTGCGGATAAATCCAATAGGACAGCGTTGTCGCGCTACCCACCGTGACGTTTTGACCGGTGAGATCGAATATCTTCATGTAGGCGAAGGAGGAACTGGAACTGTTGTCCCTGCCAGAGTACATCAGGGCGATGGTACCGGCATGGGCAAGTTCGTGGCGTACCCCGGACTCTGGCCCGGACAATCCGCAACAAACGCCGCCGACATTTTTAAGACCACCGGCAGGTTGTCCTCCGCCATCAACTGTGTTCGTCCAGGTTGGCTGCGGCTGTCCGCTCTCGAAGCCAGTTGAAAAGGTGCCGCCGCCCTTGATGATGCTGGGAGTCAGGCGGCAGGTGCTGGTGTTATTGTCCCATTCCTGCTGCACGATATAGGGGTCGTTGTTCCAGACCACATCAGCACCCTGCGAATTGAGCGAGCCAAAAGTCCAGGCGCACTTGTCGCCAATTTCTTGACCGCTAGAGTCAAGCCACGCGTTGAGCAAGGGGTCGGTCGCGGCCTCCATCTGCTCGTGCGATGTCACATTGATCGTCTGATCGGCATCGTCATTGTTGGGGCTGGAGCCGGGATTGCAGGAAAAGCTGGCGGCATAAGGCATGGCCGCGTAAATGGTGTTGGTGCCAAAGAAGTTGTGATACGCGCAGAACGTATTGGAAGCGCACTGTGACTGCGAGCTATCGGTGCAAATATCCTCGCCCCGTCCGGTAAAGACAAAGAAAATGTTATCAATGCTGGACTTCCACCCATTGACTTGCTGGGCGTGCGTCACTTCGTTCTGGAGGTCGCTATCCAGTACTGGAGTTTCGGGATAAGCTTGAGAATCTACCCACGAACCGGCCAGCACAGCGTTGGAAGGGAATCCACCCCCAGTCTGCGTATACTGGTTGTTGATCTGGTACAGTTGGCTGCCACCAACATCCCCGAAATAGCGTTTGATCAGGCTGTTGTAGTTGGCGGACACGTTATTTCCTGGCTCCCAGAAAATAGCGTAGGCGTTGGTGGTACCCGTCATGACTGGCCCGCCGCCGTAATTGAGGTTGCTCCCCGCTAACGGCTGTGGCCTGACGTTACCCTTAAAAAACAGGTGCGGCGAGTTCGATTGTTGATTCTGCTTCGTTGTAGAGGACGAAGAGGCGGAAGAGGCCGCGCTGACCCCTGTGGGAATGATAGCCATGAATGTGCCAATGATGACGAGGGCTGTGACTAGCATGCGGACACGCTGTCTCATATGAAGAATCCCTTTCTTTCATAAATGCATTACGAGGACTGCCAGCTACCCAGTTGCGAGGAAGATCGAGGAGGAGGACGGGCGACCACAGGGGCCAACCCCTCATATCCATAGAATGAAGAGGACGGGCGACCACAAGGGCCAACCCCCCACATCCCCATCCCCGCTCGCCCCTACTATATACGGTATATGACCGTGTGAGCTGGTTGAACTAATATGTATTAGAAAGAACGGGATATTGATGCGATTCCTACGTTGTGGCAGAGCAGTTTTTTAAGACATGAGCCATTCCGAAATTTGAACGAGAATAAGCGGCAATCCGAGAGATGCCTCTTGACAACGTGGTATTTACGGTGGTATTATCCGAGATAGAAATACCACCGTAAATACCATCATCTTCATCAGAAAAAAGAAGACGGAGAAAGGTGTAGTTGTATGCCATCCAGCAAGGATCGTCAGCGTGTCGAAATTCCAGTCCATTTCTATGAGCAACTGGCGCAGATCGCCGCAACAGAGGATCGCACGATCACAAGCGTCCTCAACCAACTGCTGTTTCAAGGTTTAAAGGACTATCAGCCGACATGGATACCCGGTAAACATCTCAGCCGCTTCAATGGGCATGCTCAGCATGTTCTCTCCCTCGCTCGCGAGGAGGCGCTATCCTTCAATCACCAGTTTATCGGGACCGAGCATCTGTTATCAGGTTTGTTGCGCGAACAAGAGGGCCTCGCAGCCCTGGCTCTGGAAAAATTGGGCGTCGCGCTTGATCCTGTCCGTGCTGCTGTTGAAGAGAAAATTGGGCGTGGAGACCAACCTGTCCAGGAGGAAATAGACTACGTGCCCCGAGTTCGCAAGGTACTCTCACTTGCGCTGGACGAAGCAGAGCGGCAGGGAAGTGCCTATGTTCGCACCGAGCATATCCTCCTGGGAATTGTGCGCGATGGCGGCGGTGCTGGCGCGGATATTCTCGATACTCTTGGGGTTTTAGGAAAGGTACGCGCACAGGTTTTCGCGCTTCTCGGCTAGCTCTTCTCTTGCTTAAAAAGGGCAGCGATGGCGCTTTGATCCAGCCCTATTGCGGTTAAACAAGATGAGCTTGTTGTCTGACCAGGAAAAAAGGAGCAAACAGCATGACAGAAACCAGTGAAGTTTGGACTGGCAAAGCCACCAGCTACGATCGGGTACGCCCGACGCCGCCACCGGCTTTGCTCGATCTGCTGACGCAGTTGATTCACCTGCCGCATCCCGCCCTGGTGGTGGATTTGGGCAGCGGGACTGGACTATCCACCGCGATCTGGGGGGAGCGGGCCGAGCGGGTGATTGGGATCGAACCCAATGCTGACATGCGTACCCAGGCTGTACGCAAAGTCGAGGACCATCCCTACGCGGCACATATCGAGTATCGAGAGGGAGTTGCTCATCAGACGGGTCTGCCTGATGGGTGCGCGGATATCGTTACTGCTGCCCAATCATTCCACTGGATGGAACCGACTTCGACCCTGGCCGAGATCGCTCGGATTCTACGACCCGGAGGACTCTTTGCGGCGTATGACTATGATTCGCCACCAGCAATCCATTGGGAGCTCGATCTGCTCGCTCAGGAGGGAAGTTTGCGCTTAATGGAGCTTGTAAGAGCCCGCGGACTGGCTCAGAGCCTCAAGATCTGGCCGAAGAACAAATCGCTCGACCCTCTGCGCGAGAGTACTCACTTCCGCTTCACCCGCGAGGTGTTGCTTCATCATATCGAGCAGGGAGACGCGGCACGGTTTCTTGAGATGATGCAGAGCAGTGCGCTCAGCCATCAGTTCCGGTTCACCGAACAAGAGACCGGGGTTGATCGCCTCAGACAGGCCGCGCTTCAACATATCGGGTCCGAACCCATTCCCTGGTATTTTAGTTACCGGGTCCGCATCGGCGTCAAGTGAGTGCGAGGACGTGAAAAAGAAAGCCCATCGTACTTTGCCCGCGTGATGGGCCTTTCTCTCTTCTTTCATCAAGAAAGTGTTTTGTTTCTTTGGCCTGGAGCATATACCAGCGATAGGTTTCTCGTACTCGTTGGTTTCCTGGGAGTCGAATGACGAACGTTTTGATGATGGTGATGTAGCTAGCCTCAGAGATACTGATTGGCGAGAAAGCCGAAAAACCAGATCAATCCCCACAGTATCAGAAAATAGCCATTGTAGCCATACGCTTTACGGGCCTTGTTCGTTGTTTGCGCAAGCGTTGCCAGCGACGCTTGCGCCTCTTCAGGCGTAATATTCATGATAGGCTTCCACCGCTCTATCTTCTAATATAATTACAGAGCACTCTGTAATTATATTAGAAGATAGAGCGGTGTGATTCTATGTGGTTTGCATGCGGTGTGAAGATAACGGGTATTTGCCGGTGGCAAATACCCGTTATCTTCACACCGCATGCAAACCACATAGAATCACACCGCTCTATCTTCTAATATAATTACAGAGTACTCTGTAATTATATTAGAAGATAGAGCGGTGGAAGCCTATCATGAATATTACGCC
>DATGJV010000897.1:0-9324 GCA_035295005.1 Ktedonobacteraceae bacterium
CCTGGCAGCCATCAAGCGCATATACGATCCCACCAATTTCTTTCGTGTGAATCAGAACATAAAGCCCACCATATAAGGCAGCCATAGCAGTACGACTTCATGCCTTTTTCAATTCATGCGAAGATTACTGGGAGACAGCACCAGAGGACGTTAGTGGCTTCGCCACTAACGTCCTCTGGTGCTGTCTCCCAGTAATCTTCGGGATACAAGCTTATTCGCCTTTTGCTACCCTCATGGCATTAGCTCAAATGGCTATGCGGTGTACGTTCTTTAAAAGAACACCTTTGGTTAAACCAATTCACAGGGTTAGCTACGGACGAAACGTTCAGATTGCCCGTCTCTACGGGCACTACTAATCAATCTGAAACACGACTCCCAGTATACGAACCGGTATCTTCACAGGTCTAATGCCTCCTTTTGGCTTTTTACCTTTTCAGAAACCTTCTTTGCTTACCCGGATAACAGGTATCCATTCGCGAAAAGCCCGCCTCTACGGGCACTCCTTTTCGGTCTGAAACACCATTCCTAGTAAGCGAACAGGTATCTTCATAGGCTTTTGCCTCCTTTCGGCTTTCCTATCCTATCAGAGACCTTCGCTCTGGTACCAGGGAATATTACCTCCCTGATAGCCACATTATAGTACGATATGAGGGGAATGTCAAAGTCAACCGTTACTGAGGGTCCTCCCTTTCCTGCAAAAGCCCGTGAAATATCAGCGAAACTTTGTTTTCGGGCATGTAAATTCAATATAGCATTAAAGATTGATCTACATTTTATTGAAAAACGTTACGACATGTTACCTGTCATTATGCCGCTCGTTTGTATAGTAAGGAAGTGCTTACTCCCAGGCATACGTTGAAAGTGGGTGCGAAGAGTAGATAGATAAATATCAATGTCAATTCATGGAGGCCCACACTATGAATACTATGATGCTGCTAAAAGGATGGTATCGCATCAGCGCCCCACCTGAAGTGGCGAATGATGCAGATTTTTCAGCGCGTGAGCGTGTGCGCAAGGCGCATTTCGCGAGTCTTCTTATTTTATGTGTTCTACTAGGCGCTGTTGTAACATTACCACAAATTGGAAGTTTTCCCTGGGCAACTCCCGGTATTATTCTGAGCATGTGTTTTTGTCTGATCGCCATTCCGTTCAACCGGAGAGGCAATGTGCCGGTTGCCGCCCTATTGCTTATCATTGCGTCAGATATCAGTTTGCTATGGATTGTCCTGGGCGAAACGGATGGCCTGAATCCGCTCTTTTTGCCAGTATTTGATGTGTTTATTCTCGCTGAACTGGTAGCTGTCTCGTTGTTGCCACCGGCAAGCGTATTTCTTATCGCCACATTGCATAGCCTATTCTTCATAGCAGATGTGAATCTTCAGACGCATAGCATGATGTGGATGCAAATGGTGAATATGCAAGGCATCTCATTTTATTCTCTACTAGTTCGACCAATCACGTTACAATTTACGGTTGCGCTGGTATCATACCTGCTTGTGCGAAACCTGGAAACGGCGTTGCAACGGGCAGACCGGGCTGAGCTTATCGCCGCTTTGGAGCAACGTGAGAGACAATGGCAAGAACAGGAACTTGAGCAAAAACAAGAGCTTGAGGCCGGTATTCAGTCCATCTTGAATACCCATGTGCGTATCGCCAACGGTGATATAGAGGCTCGTACTCCACTTCCCCAGGACCATATTTTATGGCAAGTTGGTATGGCGCTCAACAATTTATTGGCCCGTTTCCAGCATACTGCGAATGCCGAGCAGACACTCCGACAAACAGCATACGAAAGTGCGCAACTGCGCCTGTCGTTGCGTCGCTGGTACAGTGGGCAACGATGGTATGCCTTCACGCCAACCAATACGCCCATTGCTCCCCTGGTAAATGATGTGATGTTTGTGCTGTCCAAAACTCCTCCGCCCTCTCTTAACCCTGGACCGGCAACATATGATAAACAATCCTCTCATGAAAAGCTGGGACACAGAACGAACATCCACCAGTAGCAGCGTAACGAAACCATTGCAGAATCGCTCCAAAACATGTTACACTACCTTTGCGCACTCCACAATGAATGATGCGTAGAAAGAGATGCAGAATGCACACCATCACGAGTACCCCAGCGTATAGCACAGTGGTGTTTTAGGTCTCTCAAGACCTGTTTATCCACAACTAATTCGATAGACCTGGGATACAGGTTATTCCCAGGTCTCTTGAGCGTGTACAAATACGAATCTGGAGGGACTTTGATGCAATCTTCCCAGCGCAAAACCCACTTGCTCCAGTTGATGCAGATGGAGCATGATACACTTGACACACTGCTACATTCACTGAGTGAAGAGCAAATGCTGCGACCGCAGATAGCGGGCAACTGGTCGGTCAAAGATATTCTGGCTCACCTGACATGGTGGGAACAGGAGACGATCAGCGAAATTGTGCATGGCATAGAGCTTGACCCTGGCCTGCAAGGCGAACCCTGGAACACCGAGAAAGCCAATACGCTCATGGTCGAGGCACAACGCAACACCTCGCTCGCGGACGTATTGACTGCCTTCCACAACTCCTACCGACAAATGTACAATGTCGTAGAGGAATTAAGCGAAGAGACGCTCGCCGACAAAGACCTTTACACCCACTTGATGGACAACACCAGCAACCATTATGCCGGGCATCGTATGACAATTGAAACCGGATTAGTAGCAGAAAGTTGAGGGAATATGAAAACAGAACAACAGACTTCAATACAGCCTCAATCAACACAACCAGCGCAACCAACACAACCGAAGCCTGAACCGCCTGTTATCAACATTACGGGTGAGAAGGTCGCGCTTGGGCCATTGAGGAAAGAAACTATCTCGCTGGCCTATCGCTGGCTTAATGACTTTCAGGTCTCTATCCAGTCGGGCGATCCTGTGCGCTCGATTACACTGGAGTCGTTGCAGGCGGAATTTGAGCGCGATAACAAGGAAATGAGCCATCGTTGGTTCGGCTTTACCATCTATGAGCGGGCAACGATGCGAGCCATTGGATTTACGGAACTGCGCGAGATACATTGGCCTGCCGCTACCGCGACCTTTGGCATTGTGATTGGCGAGAAGGATTGCTGGAACAAGGGTTATGGTACGGAGACGACGAAGTTGATGCTGGATTATGGCTTCACTGTGCTGGGATTGCACAATGTCATGCTCACGACCTACGCTTATAATCTGGGGGCAATTCGCGCCTACACAAAGGCGGGTTTCCGCGAGATGGGCCGTCGCCGCGAGGCGCATACCTGGGGTGGTCGCCGCTACGATGAAGTAGCAATGGATTGCCTCTCAACCGAGTTTGAGAGGCCAGCTACTCCTGTTATTAACCTTCCGTAGGATATCGCGGTACAGACACACAAAATGCTTTCTGGCAAAGCCAGAAAGCATTTTGTGTGTCTGTACCGCGATATCCTACCGTTACAACAAAGACTAACGCTTTGTGTACTGAGGAGCCTTGCGGGCGCGTTTGAGGCCGGGCTTTTTGCGTTCTTTCATACGGGGGTCGCGTGTGAGGTAGCCAGCCTTACGGAGTACGGCTTTCCACTCTGGATTGACGCGCACGAGTGCGCGGGCCACAGCGTGGCGAATTGCGCCAACCTGTCCACTGGTACCGCCGCCAACGACTTTAATGGTCATATTATAGGAATTGTTCATATCGAGTGCGCGGAATGGCGCATTCATGGTAGCCATGGGGGCTTCACGGGTGCCAAAGTAGGCCTGGGCGCTTTTGCCGTTAATGATGATGTCGCCATCACCGTTGGGGAAGAGGCGCACGCGGGCTACAGCCGTTTTACGCCGTCCCATGCCGTAGTAATACTCACCTTTGATGGTATCCGCCAAAATAGCTTCTCCTCTTCTTTACTCTGCTTCGGTGGCCTGTGTGGTCGTAGCCGACGCTGGTTGTTTCGGTTGCTTCAATAATGACTGCGGACCAGTCCAGGGTACTGGCTTCTGCGCCTGGTGTGGATGCGTCGGGCCAGCATAGACCTTGAGATGGGACATAATATCCGCGCCGAGACGGTTATGCATCACCATGCCACGTACCGCGTGTTCTAATGCCCGCTCTGGATGCTTGCCTTCCAGCGTCTGGCGCAGAGTTGTCTTTTTCAGTCCACCAGGATACTGGCTATGGCGATAGTACACCTTCTGTTCGAGGCGGTTGCCGGTCACAGCAATTTTATCGGCGTTGATGACAACGACAAAATCGCCGCTCTGAAGATGTGGCGTGAACATTGGTTTATGTTTACCGCGCAAAATTTGCGCGATCTGTGAGGCCAAACGGCCCAGAACCTGACCCTCGGCGTCTATGACGTACCACTTCGGGTCAAGGTCAGCGGCCCTGGCGCTATATGTTTTCATCATCGTGTATTACTCCAAACTCTTCTGGATAATCAACTCGCACCAGACACAGCCCATGTGCTGGGGCCGCCGAACCAGGGTGCGTCTTATCCGCGTGTTGCACGATAGCCGCGAACTCGTCGAGGCTTATACGCTGCTGCCCTACAAGCAGCAGTGTTCCAACCATTCTGCGAACCATCCCCGTAAGGAATGCATTCGCGGTAAAATCACAATAGATAAGTGCCTGCGCGTCCTGCCGGGTACAACGAGCCGCTAGCATCGTGCGAACGCAGGAATGTGGCCCCGGCTTGCGCGGATTCGTTGCGTCGGGACTGCGCCCGAATGCTCCAAAATCCTTGCTCCCCAATAAGAACTGACACGCTTCCTGCATCACACTCACATCTAATGGCTGTGAGCGGTAGTAGCTGTAACGCGCCAGTAACGGTCGCGGCGCTTCACTGTTCAAAACGGTATAGCGATACGAACGACTCAACGCGCTGTAACGGGCATGAAAGCCTTGCGGTGCCTCTTTCGCCCACACCACCGCGACACTCTCTGGCAGGACTGCGTTCAATGCTCGCAGCCACACCGTGGGCGTCAACAGCGAATCTGTGCGAAAGTGGATCACCTGTCCGCTTGCATGGACACCCGCGTCCGTTCTTCCTGCTCCATGTACGACAGAAAAGGTGCCAGAGATGCGAGCAATCGCCGTCTCTAGCGTTCCCTGTATGGTCGAACCATGATTGTCAGGTTGACGCTGGAAACCGTGATAGCCGGTTCCATCGTACTCAATACCACACGCGATATTCATTATTTAATGTATATACATTCTGGACGATAAGAGTGCTATGACCCCATCCCAGGGCGCGATAAATCGAGCCCCTACACGAGCGCAATCTGCGCCATGTCAGCGGCATCACCGAGGCGTTTGCCCAATTTGGTGATGCGGGTGTAACCGCCGGGACGCCCAACGTAGCGGGGAGCCAGTTCGTCAAACATCTTTTTGACGACCAACTCATCGGGCAAGGCGCTGAGAATCTGGCGGCGAGCGTGCAATTCAATCACCATCGCCTGATACGCGGCCTGTAATGCTCTCTCCGCTTCATCTTCGTTAGAGATGATGCGCAACAGCTCTGCGCGGCGTTGTTTGAGCTTGTCTTCCGCGAATTTGCGCCCTTTGCTGGTCAAAGGGGCTTTGCCCAGATCGGCGCGGTCCTCGTTCGAGTCCACTTTCTTATGTAAAGAGAAGCGACCGCGGCGAGCGAACGCGAGCAGGTCATCGGCCTTATCCTGGTCGGAGACCACGGAGGCCAGATACTCACGGGACGCCAGGCGGCCTTTGACCGCGATATCAATCAGCTTTTCAGCTTCGGCACGGATAGCGCGAGCGCGTGCTTCCGTGGTTTTTATCCTATCGTACCGAATGAGGCCCGCCATGAGGTTGCGACGCGCAGAACGGCGTCGTGGCTCAGGCATGCTCATGCGATTACCGGCAACTCGGTGCCTCAACTCATTCCTCCATTTCGTGATCGCCGTCATAATCGGCGCCAATGGTACTTGTATGCGCATTGGGCAAGAAGTTACGTAGAAGCAGACGCTCGCGCAATTCTTGCAGGCTCTTTTCACCAAAGTTACGCACGCCAAGCAGGTCTTCCTCGTTCATTGAAAGCACCTGACCGACCTTCGTAATGTTACTCCGTTTGAGGCAGTTATAGGCACGCACAGAGAGATCGAGGTCCTCGATGGGTGTATCATAAATCTTCTGCGGTATCGGCAAACTGCTAAGCGGTGCCTTCTCCTGCTCAATCATGGCGGCGCGGTAATTGGCGAGCTGCGAGAAGTGGCGAACGAGAATGTCCGCACTCTGACGCAGCGCCTCATCCGGCGTAATTGTGCCATCGGTTGTGATATCAAGAACAATTTTATCAAAGTTGGTCATTTGCCCAACGCGGGTATGCTCGACCGAATAATTGGCTTTTTGCACCGGCGCGTAAATGGCGTCCACCGGAATGACGCCGATGGGCTGGTCTTCTTTTGAGTCGGCGGGGACATAGCCACGACCGGTCTCAACAACCAGTTGCATTTCAAGCCGGGCATTCTCATTATCCAGCGTCGCGATGTGCAGATCGGGGTTGACGATCTCCACCGTGCTGGGTGCGGCAATATCAGCCGCCGTCACCTCTCGCTCACCCGAAACCTCAAGTCGCATGGAGACGGGATGGTCCGAGAAGGAACGCAAGCGCAACTGTTTGATGTTCAACACGATATCCGTGACATCTTCCATCACATTGGGGATGTCCTGAAACTCGTGCTGCACACCTTCAATTTGAACAGAAGTCACCGCAGCGCCGGGCAACGATGAGAGCAACACGCGGCGCAGCGCATTGCCCAGCGTCATGCCATACCCGGCTTCTAACGGCTCAATATCATAACTCGCATAATTGCCCTGCGTTTTTGTATTTTTAATGCGAGGCAGAGTAATATCTAGCAAGGTTCCAACCTGCCTTTCTTTTTCTACCACTGCTTATTTCAAATTCCCTGTTGGCTTTGAGCAAGCAAGAAACCGAATCCTGGTAGTCCAAGAGTCTTGTGCCAGAGGACGCTCCAGGAAGGAGCGACGGTGGCATCTACCCATCCGCCGACTCAACAATTAGCGCTGGTAGTATTCGACTACCATTTGCTCGTCAAAGGGCAGTTCAAGGTCTGTTCGTGTAGGCAGCGTAATCACGCGGCCTGACATTTCATTTGTATCTAAACGCAGCCAGGCAGGTACACCTTTTTGCGCCAGCAATAGCGCACGAGTCTTGAAGTACTCAAGCCCTTTGCTGCGCTCACGTACAGTAATCACATCATTGGGTTTAGCAATAAAAGAAGGAATATCAGTTTTACGTCCATTGACTGCGAAATGTCCATGACATACGAGCTGGCGAGCTTGCGCACGCGAATCCGCGAATCCCAGGCGATACACGAGGTTGTCCAGGCGCATCTCCAGGATTTGCAGCAGGTTCTCGCTGGTTCGACCGGGGCGTTTCGCGGCGGTATCAAACGATTTGCGGAACTGGCGCTCCAGCACCCCATAGGTTCTGCGTACCTTCTGCTTCTCACGTAATTGCAAGGCATAGCCAGAGGCCTTGCGTGGGCGACCAGCGCCATGCTGCCCTGGGCGAGTATTACGGCGTTCGAGAGTGCATTTCGCCATGCACTTGTCGCCCTTGAGAAAAAGTTTTACCCCCTCACGTCTGCATAGTTTGCAGACGGGGCCGGTATAACGTGCCATCTAGTTCAATCTCCTCCTCACACGAGGCTAGGCCCACTTAAACGCGCCGTCTCTTGGGCGGTCGGCAGCCATTGTGCGGAATAGGTGTAACATCGGTAATAGAAACAACGGAGAGGCCAGTCGCCTGCAATGAACGGATCGCGGCTTCACGACCAGAACCGGGGCCTTTGACATAGACTTCGACCTGCCGGAGGCCATGCTCCATCGCTTTGCGAGCCGCCGTCTCCGCGGTCACCTGAGCGGCATAGGGGGTACTCTTACGAGAACCTTTGAAGCCCTGTCCACCGGCGCTCCCCCAGGAAATTACATTGCCATTGGGGTCGGTCAACGTCACAATGGTATTGTTAAATGTTGCTTGAATATGGGCCTGCCCACGCGGAATGGATTTGCGCTCACGCCGCCGTATTTTGCCTGTTGGTTTCTTTTTGTCTGCCATGCTTAAAACAATCCTCCCCGGCGTTATTTCTTAGCTGCTGCCTTCTTCTTGCCGGCTACAGTTCTCTTTGGTCCGCGTCGTGTACGTGCATTCGTGCGGGTGCGCTGGCCGCGTACCGGAAGGTTGCGGCGATGGCGCATGCCACGATAACAGCCGATTTCGATCAGTCGCTTGATGTTCATGTCAACTTCACGGCGCAGATCGCCCTCGACCTTGTGTTCGCGGTCAATCACTTCACGTAAACGGTTGACCTCTTCTTCGGTCAAGTCTCGTACCCGCGTATCCGGGTTAATTCGTGTTCGCTCCAGGATTTTCCGGCTCGTAGTGCGGCCAATCCCGTAGATGTAGCACAGCGAAATTTCCACGCGCTTCGCGTTTGGAATGTCAACGCCGGCGATTCTAGCCATCTTTTCCTCCGTATAGATGTTCCCAGGATGCCCCCGAAAGGCATCCCTTCATGTCTTTAGCCCTGTTTCTGTTTATGCTTCGGGTCTTTGCTACAGATAATCATCACAACGCGATTGCGACGGATTACCTTGCAATGCTCACAGCGCGGTTTCACTGAGGCGCGCACTTTCATGGTTCACCCTCCTCATAGAAGTTAAAAAATTACAACGCCAGGGCGCAAGAGGAGAAGCCCCTTTACCCTCGTGCCTCATTTGGACTCAATCTAAAAGATGCCGGTGAGAAGAAAAAGGAATACTGAGGAGTATCACCTCACGATTTCACGCGCCATGTTATACGTCCTCGCGTCAAGTCATAGGGGGAAAGCACCACTTTCACCTTATCGCCTGGCACGATACGCACGAAATTCATCCGAATTTTTCCTGAGAGGACAGCCAGGACTTGATGTTGCTCATCAATTTCAACTTTAAACATGGCATTGGGGAGGGCTTCTAACACCTTACCCTCTACCTCAATCTCATCCTTTTTTGCCATAGGTTCCTTTCTCTACCGGCGAGTACACGTTTTCCCCTTGACTTGATAGCCCTATCCCTGTTTGGACGGTTTGCGTCGTGTGGCAGCCAACACACGGGCATAGATAGCAAGATGCGTGATAGGCAATAATTTCAAGAGCGATGTGACAGTTTGATAAACTATAAAGCGGCAGCAGTGTTACTGCTGCAGCCAACTACGAATTATACCACAAATAAAAACGTTTGTCGAGAGGGAATTTCTTCCCATTCCGATGGTTTCACCGTCCCTACAGGGTCAGGATAGCGGCGTCGCCTTCGGTGATTGCC
>DATGJV010000898.1:0-6737 GCA_035295005.1 Ktedonobacteraceae bacterium
GGTTGCGTAGCACACCCAGCTATTTTTTCCTGATCTGGCGCTGGGTGTCATGGCTGTTCGCGCTCATCTGGATTGCGTCGGAACACTTTCAACCGAATCCACAACTGGCAATGATTTTGCTCACTATCACGTTTCTCCACACGTTGGGCGTGACATTGTATGCACCCATCTTCCAGATTTTCCTGCCGGGTCTCCCTGGCTTGAAACAGGTACGCTCCCCGGTGCAGCGTACACAGCAGATGGGAAAACTGCGGACAGCCGCGCTACGCAATAAACCCCGGCCATTAGCAGCAGACGAAGAGGCTGACATTCTTACGCCAATTGCCCGCACACGCAATCTTTTCTGGGACGTGATTATCTATGGCGGCGATGTCGTTATCTGTGGACTGGTGATGTACTTTGGCGGTATCTACGGGAATCCGTACTTTGGTGATGGCTCGCCATTTTATCGCTACGCTATTTCAACGGCACTGGCTGCGGCGCTGACCTACCGCTACAAGGGCGGACTGGCTGCGGCGGCTGGCATAGAGTTTTTCGTGCTGCTAGGTGTATTTCTCCCACCTCTGGGATTAGCATCGGTTCAACCAAATGCCATTGACTTGACCGGTTCGCTCATTGACGCGCCCGTTATCGCTTTGCTGGCAGCTTATTTAGCAACATTACTGGAAAACTATGCACGCAGTAAACGCAGGGAGCAGGATAACGTGCGCAACCAGCTGGCATTGCGCAGCGTCAGTGAAACATTGATGCAAGGAGCCGGTGATGTACAACATCTGCTTGAACAGAGTGCGGAGCAGATTCGCAAAGGGGGTCACTTTGAACGGCTCTTCATCACGCTTGTCGAGACGGTAAGCGATGAAGGCAATGAAAGCAGCCATGATCGTCGTCCACAGGCCAGCGAAACCCGTGTCGATGTAGGATTGGGAGAGGCAATAGCACAGGATGAAAGCCGGGCGCTTCTGGGGCAGGTCATGCAAACAGGAAAAAAGTTAATCACATTTACGCCCTTGCCAGCTTCATTGCATAGTGATGGCTACCAGCTTGCTCGCCTGTATTTGCCATTTTTTAAAGATGGGCAGGTACATGTGGTACTGGGAGCCGAAAGTACGCGGCAAACACCCTTCGATAGCAAACAGGAAACGTTCCTCAATATTGTAGGCGCACAATTGCTGGTCGCGCTGGATAACCTGCGTCTGACACAGCAGACAGCGGAACTGGCAGCCGAGGCGGAACGCACTCGTATTGCGCGGGATATTCACGATGGAGTAGCGCAAATTATCTACATGTTGAGCCTGAATACCGAGACGTGCGCCGCGCTCGCCCATCGCATCGCAGGTGTCTCTGAGGAAGATAACGAATTACTCGGCCCACTGGCAGAGCGGCTTGACTCACTCGTCAACCTCTCGAAACAGGCATTGTGGGAGACACGCCACTATATGTTCACGCTCAAACCACTGTTTACCGGCACGTCAAACTTGACGCAGATGCTCACAAACCAGTTGCGCGAATTTGAAACAATTAGCGGCCTTCCTGTCTCATTAACTGTCGAAGGGGAAGAGGAAACGAGAGATAGTGAGCATGACAGGCAGCATACCAGTGGCAATACTGTCCAGGTTGGCACCGCCATTTTTCGTATTACGCAGGAGGCGCTCACCAACGCCTATAAACACGCCGGGGCTACACAACTCCATGTCTTTCTGCGCCATCTAGCACATTGGGTGGAAGTAGAGATTGTGGATAATGGCAAAGGCATGGCAAAAGTTGGCGATAGTAGTGGTCTCAATGGCAGCAATGGCAAAAATGGGTATGGAGAGCAACAGCGCATCTATTCGGGTCACGGTATACCCGGCATGCGCGAACGAGCGGAGGAACTGGGCGGGACATTTGAGCTTCGGCCCGGAGAAACAGGTGGGACGCATGTGCTGGCCCGCATACCAACATAAAAAAGGAAAAACAGATGGCAAAAATTCGGCTGATGATTGTAGATGACCACGAGGTTGTACGGCTGGGTATGCGTGCCGCCATTGAACCGGAAGCGGATATTACAGTGGTGGGCGAGGCCAGCAATGGCGCGGAGGCTCTGGCAAAAATGAGCGTGCTGGCACCGCAAGTGATCCTGATGGATGTACGCATGGAGAAAATGGGCGGTATTGAGGCTTGCCGCGAGATCAAAAGTCGCTACCTCGCTGCCCATGTGCTAATGATTACCTCCTATGCCGATGATGACGCGGTATTCGCCTCTATTCTCGCCGGAGCAAGCGGCTACTTGCTCAAAAACGTGAGCCGTGCCGAACTGCTGCGCTCTATTCGCCTTGTAGCCTCCGGTCAATCGCTGCTTGATCCAGGCATGACAAAGCAGGCAACAAACCGTCTAACCACAATTGCCAGTGGCGGTTTGCATACACAATCGCCAGGGGACGAACTGACCGAACGGGAACGCGAGGTACTGGCGCTGGTAGCGCGTGGCTATACGAACAAACAGATTGCTGATTCACTCATTGTCAGTGAGAAAACCGCTCGCAACCATGTCAGCCACATCCTTGAAAAGCTGGGCCTTGCACGTCGCAGCGAAGCCGCCGCCTTCGCCGTCGAACATAAACTGGTACCCCCGCGAGAAGACAAACTGTAGGGGTCCGCTTCAGCGCACCCGCCTGGCACGAGCCGCAGCATTGTTGTAGGGGTCCGCTTCAGCGCACCCTCCTGACACAAGCCGCCGCATTGTTGTAGGGGTCCGCTTCAGCGCACCCGCCTGGCACGAGCCGCAGCAATGTGCCAGTCCGACCATGTGCCAGTCAGCCAATATATCTCCAAAGTAATTATTCAATATGCATTATCGTGCCTCTCGACGAGCGCAGCCATGTCGAGTCCCCACGGCATTAGAACACTATCATCACTTCATCCAGGCTTTTCTTCGACAACACGGGTACGCGACAATCAGGGGCCGGATAGCCTACTGGCAATACCACAAAGGGTTTCTCATTACGAGGGCGGCTCAGTAAGTCGCGCAGAAACCCCATAGGACTGGGTGTATGTGTCAATACTGCTAATCCCGCCTGATGCAGACTGGCTATTAGCAAACCAACAGCGATACCGACCGATTCGTTGGTGTAATAATGTTTCACCTGTACGGTTTCCTGCTCATGCGCCGCATCAACCGGGCGTACCCCGTAATCCTCTTTGAATACCACGATGATATATGGGGCAATCTCGATAAATTCTTTGCGCCAATCTGTCCCTAAAGGTGCAAGGGCCGCGAGCCATTCTGCCGGAAAACGATGTTCATAACTCTCGCGCTCCTCTATTTCGACAATTTCACGGATACGACGTTTCAAATCTATATCGCCAACAACCACAAAACGCCAGGGCTGCTGGTTCGCCCCCGACGGAGCCGTCGCGGCTGTTGCGATTGCGTTCTCAATAAGCTCAAACGGCACAGCTTCAGGTGAAAATGCACGGATGGAACGTCGCTTGCGCATCTGCGTGAGAAAAGCGCGTGAACGTCGCAGTGACTCCTCGCTATCCAGACGCTCGAACGATAATGGTGCAAACGGATAGCTACTCGTGTTTTCACCGCTCGTTGATTCGCTCATAATCTTCAATTCCCTCCCATTCTACCGGCAGCAATACGCCGAAGTATAAATGCAGATAAATAAATTGACATGGGAAAACGGACTCGACATTGCTGCGCTCGTCGAGTCGGGCGCGATAAATCGGGCCCCTACACGCCTGCGGGCGCGGGTTGGCCCAGCGCCGCCGCGCTGTAGGGGCCCGATTTATCGCGCCCGCAGGCACGAGTGATAGCGATGTGCCAGTCCATCAGTGTTTTCCCAAATTATTCCGTTCATCTCGATATTTATGGCGCAGAGAACGTTTTCCGGTGCAAATACATTCCTCCACCTTTGCCGCCGACGTATTCCCCGTCGCGCACAATCACTCGACCGCGTAAAAGGACGGTTTCTGGCACGCCTTGCACCTGAATACCTTCGTAGGGAGTGTAGTCTACGCGCTGGTGCTGATTGGCGGCAGAGATGGTAAAAGGGCGTTCAGGATCGAAGATGACAAGGTCGGCATCGCTACCGGGGGCGATAGTACCCTTACGTGGAAAGAGACCGAACAATTTGGCGGGCATCGTGGCAACAAGGTCTACGAAATGGTGAATATCGAGCAAACCACGACGCACGCCATTATAGAGCAATAGAACACGATGCTCCACTCCCGGCAGACCATTAGGAATCTTTGTAAAGTCCTCGCGCCCCAACTCCTTCTGTCCGGCATAATTGAAGGGGGCATGGTCGGTGGAAACAACCTGCAATTCGTGGCGCTGCAGGCCGCGCCACAACTCTTCGTTATCGGATGCTTTGCGCATGGGCGGTGTACAAACAAATTTCGCACTTTCAAAACCTGGCGCGGCATAGCAGCTATCGTTCAGGTAGAGGTATTGCGGACACGTTTCGCCCCACACTGGCAATCCCTGAGCGCGAGCGGCGGTAATAGCGTGCAGCGAGGCGGCACAACTGACATGCACGACGTATAACGGAGCGGCAGCCAGCGTTGCCAGCGTAATGGCTCGTTGTGTCGCCTCAGCCTCCAATATGGCCGGGCGTGTACGGGCGTGATACGCCGGAGATGTATGACCCGCAGCAACCGCCTCACGTACAATCAGGTCAATGACTATGCCATTTTCGGCATGAACCATGACCAGACCACCTATGCGTGCGGAATGGCGCAACACGCGAAAGATCGTCTCATCGTCCACCATAAAGGTGTTGGGGTAGGCCATCAGGAGCTTGAAGGTCGTGACTCCCGCCGCTATCATCTCGTCCATCGCGGCTTCGGGAGCATTGGCGAGGTCAGTAATGGTCATGTGAAAACCGTAATCTATAGCGGCGTTACCATCGGCCTTCTCATGCCAGGATTGCAGGGCCTCGACGAGGGTATGCCCGCGACGCTGGTTGGCGAAATCGAGAATGGTGGTGGTGCCGCCGCACGCCGCCGCGATGGTGCCAGTCTCAAAACTATCGCTGGCAACCGTTGTGGGCAAGGGCAGTTCCATGTGTGTATGCACATCAATCGCGCCGGGGAAAATATACTTGCCAGTCGCATCAATCGTGGTATCTGCCTGTATATTAGCAAGAGCGCCGACCGCGACAATTTCCTCGTCTTCAATCAGAATATCGCCGATGTAATCGGTGGTCGCGGTGACAATTCGTCCATTAGTGATACGTGTGCGCATGTGAGAAAATCTCCTATCTAACGTAATGGATAACCTTTGAGGATACTATCTATAGTTGCTTTACGGGTATACTCCAAGATTACTAAAAACAACCTCAGTGTCAGCATTGGCAGCACTCGCGAAAAAGGCCACGTCGCCGGTTGCAAATGAGTTGGACGAATCTGCCAGTGTGGTAAGATAGGCACCATTGGCGTAGAAAGCAAACGTGCTGCCACTCATGATGACGGCAATGGTGTTGGTTACATCATACCCTGTTTTTAAAGCGGGTGAAGGCGTCCAATCCTGTATTACACTGCCCGCGAAGATCGAGAATTTGTAATTGCCTTTGCTATCTACCTCGAACAGGTAGCCGTTATAGGTACCAAAAGTACCATTACTGAAACGGAAGAACAGGCCGCCGGAATGTCCTTTGAGGATAGTAACATCAACTTTGACAGTGGCGTTGCCATATTGATACGCAGCCTCGTGACAGGCATGCAAGTTATTGGACGAGACGTTTTGTTTGACGTGGTAGCCAATTGAGTTAAAAACGCACTGACTATCGCCGCCATTCACCCCATCCCACTGAGCCAATTGCGTTTTGGAAATAAAGGGATTGGTCAATGTGTCGGCATAGCTGGGAGTTCCTCCCGTTGCCGTTGCGATGACCCCCGCTGTGGCGCTTGCCTGCGCCCGTGCCGTCGCCGTAACAGCAGCAATTGCCGATGCTGTCGCCTGTACCTGGGCGGTTGCTGTGGCGGCGGCTTGCGCCTGAACAGTAGCTGTGACATTCGGCGTTGGTGAAGGAGTTGGGGTAGCCGCAGTCGTAGACGTGACAGTGGCACCCGTCGTCCCAGTTTGAGTAGATGCTGAAGTACCGGGGGGGCTGGTTGGACTGTTGTTACCGGAATGCGTAATCGCCACGACAACCACAGGCACAACAACGAGCAACAATGCCACAAGAGCCATGATGGTGACAATCAAGGCCCGGCGGTCTCTGCGCGGCTGTGGTCGGGTTGGACTCACCAACGGTGAAGGAGTAACAGGTGGCATTGGAGGTGCCTGCAAGGGAACGACCGGTGTTTGCATGCTCCGCCCGGGTTGTCCGGTGGTCGGTGGTGGTGGCAAAATGATAGGTCCATCATGTACCGACTGTCCTGTTGGTGATTGTATCAACGTGGGCAAGTCTGATCCAGAGACTACCTGCGCTTCTTGATATGCACCCATCGGAGGGACAGCACCCTCTCCCAGTTCCCACGCGCTACCTGGATTGGCAGCGCCGTAAGCGACGGCGTGACAGAAGGCATCAGCCAGTGCGGTAGCACTGCTGTAGCGTTGCTCAGGCTTCTTTGCCAGCGCACGTAAAATCACCCGATCAACTGCCGGTGTTACCTGTGGCGCAATACTACCCGGTACAGGCGGAGGTACATTCATGTGCATTGTAACCAGCGCAATCTGATTCTCCGCATGGAAAGGCAACTGGCCTGTGACCATTTCAAACAGCAGGACGCCGAGCGAATAGAGA